>DAIPYB010000115.1:0-7409 GCA_036782955.1 Pseudoxanthobacter sp.
ATCCCCTGCCGCACCCACCCCCTCCGCACCCACTCCTGCCGCGTCCACGCCCGCCGAAACACCGGTCGCGGAAGCCCCTGCCCCGCCGGCCCCGACCAGAGAGGCGCCGATCGCCGATCGCCTCGCCACGGCAGACGCCGCCGCCGGTCAGGCGCTCGCCGCGCGCTGCGCGGCCTGCCACAATCTGGCACCGGGCGGGCCGAACCGGGTGGGACCAGCCCTTTTTGCCGTCGTCGGACGCCCGGTGGCCACGCACGAGGGTTTTGCCTATTCCGCCGCGATGCGCCGCAAGGCCGAAGGCGGGGCGCACTGGGACGAGGCCGCCCTCGATGCCTTCCTTGCCGCGCCTGCGCAGGCCGTGCCGGGGACCATCATGAGCTTTCCCGGCCTGCCAGATGCCCGGCAGCGCGCCGACCTGATCGCATGGCTCAGGACGCTGAAGCCGGCGAACTAAGCCGCCCCCGATTGTTCGTATATCGTACTGCGTTGCCGCAGCCTGTTGAAAACAGATTGCTCAGCCCCTCAACATGGCGTCGAAATAGTCAGGGGCAATTAACGAATCGGGGGAACAACCCCGGGGGGCGAACATGATCGTTGAGGGACGCGATACCGGCTTTTCCGGGCCCGTCACATGGCGCAGCTGGCTGGTGTGGGGCATCGCCGCGCTGTTCTATCTCTATGAGTTCTTCGTGCGCGTCGCGCCGTCCTCCATGGAGCCGGAACTGCAGGCCCATTTCGGCCTGACGGCGGCCGCACTCGGGGCTGCGGCCGGCACCTATTATCTCATCTATTCGCCGATGCAGCTCCTGTCCGGCACGGTGATCGACCGGTTCGGCCCGCGTAACGTGCTGGTGCTCTCCGCACTGGTGTGCACGACCGGCGCCTTTCTGCAGATCGTCGGCTCCTCGCCGTCATTCCTCGTGGCAGCGCGCTTCGCGCAGGGGCTCGGCTCGGCCTTTGCCTTCGTCGGCACAATGTATGTGGCGGCCGAGTGGTTTCCCCGCTCCATGCTGGCGCTGCTGTCCGGCCTCACCACCTCGCTCGGCATGGCCGGCGCCATCATCGGCAACGCCGGCATCGCCACCATCGTGGAAACGATGGGCTGGCAGCAGGCGCTGCTGTTCGCCGGCTTCGTCGGCATCGTCATCACGGTGCTGATCGCCATTGTCGTGCCCGGCGCCGGCAAGCCGGCCAATGTGCCGGCGGCGCCCCACATGGCGGCATCCAAGCCCAACGTCTTCAAGGCTCTGAAGGTCGTCTATTCCAACCCGCAGAGCTGGTATCTGGGTCTGGTGGGCGCCACGCTCTACATGCCGCTGTCCATTCTCGGCGCGCTGTGGGGTGCGGAATATATCTCGGCCGTGACCGGCGGAACCAAGCTGCAGGCCACCAGCGCGATCTCGATGATGTATATCGGCTGGCTTGTCGGCGGTCCCCTGGCCGGCTGGATTTCGGACCGCTACGGCATCCGCCGCCGCATGCTGATGCTCGCCAGCGCCGCGACGCTGGCCGTGACGCTGTTCATCGCGCTTGTGCCGTCGATGTCGCTGACGATGACCTATTTCGTCATGCTGCTGCTGGGCCTTGCCTCCACCTCGCAGGTGGTGGTTTTTGCTTCGGCGGTGGAGCACAACCCCTCCAACGTGACCGGCACGGCCATCGCCGCCACCAACATGATCATCATGCTGCTGGGCGGCGTGGGCGAATGGGCATTCGGCGAACTGCTCGACCTGTTCGGCACGCCGGCGGCCGGGTCGGTGACCTATTCGGCCGCCGCCTATCACTACGCCATCCTGCTCCTGCCGATTCTGTCGGCCATCGGCTTCGTCGCATCGATGATGCTGCGCGAGGTCACCGTGCACGAGCACGTCAGCGAGGCGGTGGCGGCCGAGTGAGCCCAACCGGACAAGGCGGTCAACGCCGGGATGGCCTGTTCCGGCGTTAAATTTTCTCCATGAAGGGCCTATAAAGGGGTCTTGCCCCATTTCGGTTCAGAAGCTGTCCTTTTAGGTAAGAGGACAAAGAGTTGCCCGCTGCGCCGCTGCTCCGCGCGCCGGGCCGGACCGAAGGGACCGGAATGCCGCGCAAGACCCTTTCTGCCGCCCGCCACGCTGCCGCGCTCCCCGAAGCCGCCGTGCTTCCTGAAGCCGCCATGACCCGCCGGACCTTTGCCGCCGGTCTTGCTGCCGCCGGCCTTGGCGCCAGCCTGATTGGCCTGCTGTCTGCCCGCGCCGCTTTCGCCGGCGATGCCGCCGCCACGCCCCCCGCGACGGCAGCGACCGCGACCGCCGCGCCGCCGTCTGCCGCCCCCGTCTGGCACACCGGCGGCGCGCTGATCGGCAAGCCCAAATATGCCGACGACTTCACACACTTCGATTACGTCAATCCGGCCGCACCGAAGGGCGGCCTCGTGCGGCTTTCCGCCGAAGGCACCTTCGACACCTATAATTTCGTGATCCCCAAGGGCACGCCCGCCGCCGGCATCGGCCTCATCTACGACACGCTGATGGCGCCGAGCTTCGACGAGTCGTCTTCCGAATACGGCCTCATCGCCGCCGCGCTCGCCTATCCCGACGATTATTCGTGGGTGAAGTACCGGCTGCGCCCCGAGGCGCGCTGGCAGGACGGCACGCCGATCACGCCGCAGGACGTCGTCTGGTCGTTCAGGGTGCTGACTGAAAACAATCCCCAGCAGCAATATTATTATCGCCACGTCACCCGCGCCGAGGTAACCGGCAGCGACGAGGTGACTTTCACCTTCGATCAGGCCGGCAACCGCGAACTGCCGCACATCGTCGGCCAGATCTACATCCTGCCGCAGCACTGGTGGGAAGGCACCGACGCGAAGGGGCGCAAGCGCGACATCACCGCCAGCACTCTGGAACCGCCGCTCGGTTCCGGCGCCTATCGCATCAAGTCTGCTGTTCCGGGGCGCAGCATCGCCTATGAGCGCGTGTCGGACTACTGGGGGGAAAAACTGCCGGTCAATATCGGGTCGAACAATTTCGACCAGATCCGCTACGAATATTTCCGCGACGACACCTCTGAGCTGGAAGCCTTCAAGGCCGACCAGTTCGACTGGCGCGTGGAGGTTTCGGCCAAGACGTGGGCGACGGGCTATAACTTCCCCGCCGTGAGGGACGGCAAGGTCGTGCTGGAACTTTTCCCCACGCGCGGCTCCGGCATCATGGTGGGGTTCGTGCCGAACCTGCGGCGGGCGCAGTTTCAGGACCCGCGGGTGCGCCGCGCGCTCAACCTTGCGCTCAATTACGAGCGGATGAACCGCATCCTGTTCTTCGGCCAGTACCAGCGCATCAACAGCTATTTCTATGGCACGGAACTGGCCTCATCCGGGCTGCCGCAGGGTCGCGAGCTGGAGATCCTGAACGATGTGAAGGCAAAGGTTCCTGCCGGCAGCATCCCCGACAGCGTCTTCACCACGCCCTATGCCAACCCGGTCGCCGAAACACCGGCCACCGAGCGGGCCAATTTCGAGCAGGCGATGAAGCTGCTGGCAGAGGCCGGCTGGGTGATGAAGGATGGCAAGCTCGTCAATGCCACCACCGGCCAGCCATTCCGCATCGAATTTCTGCTGAACGGCCCGACATTCGAACGCGTGGGCCTGCAATACAAGCAGTCGCTCGACCGTCTCGGCATCGACCTGACCCTGCGCACCGTCGATTCCTCGCAATATGTCAATCGCGTGCGGGCGCAGGACTTTGACATGATCTACACCGGCTGGCCGCAATCGCTGTCGCCGGGCAACGAGCAGCGCGGCTTCTTCGGTTCCGATGCCGCCGACCAGCCGGGATCGCAGAACTACGCCGGCATCCGCAATCCGGCCGTCGATCAGCTGATCGAGCGTATCATCTACGCCCGCGACCGCGAGGACCTGCTCGCGGCCACCCACGCCCTCGACCGGGTGCTGCTGGCGGAAGACTATGTCATTCCCGGCTGGACGCTGCCTGCCACCCGCGTCGCCCGCTGGAACCGGTTTGCCCACCCGGAGAAGCTGCCCGATTATTCCGACGGGTTCCCCTCGATCTGGTGGTTCGATACGGCGCTGGCCGAAAAGATCGGACGGATTCCGCAATGACGGCTGTTGCGCGCCCGCACGCGGGCGGGCCGGACCGGCGCAGTGTGATGCTGGCTGCCGGGCTCGGCGCGCTCGCCGCCTTTCTGGGTCCCCGCCGCCTGCTGGCTGCAGATGCCGGTGCAATCACGCCCGCCGCCCTTGCCGCGGATGGCGGACCGCTGGTGGAGGCCGTTGCCCCGCTGAGCCCCAGTCACGGCCTGTCGGTGTTCGGCGACCTGAAATATCCGGCCGGCTTCAGCCATTTCGACTGGGTCAACCCCGATGCCCCCAAGGGCGGGCGCATGGTGTTCATGCCGCCATCGTGGGGCTACAACCAGAATGTCCAGACCTTCAACACCCTGAATGCCTTCGTGTTGAAGGGCGATGCCCCGCCACGCATGGAGCTGACCTTCGCCAGCCTGATGACGCGCTCGCTCGACGAACCCGATGCGGTTTACGGGCTGGCGGCGGAAACCATCGCGCTCGACGGCAACCGCGCCGTCTTTGCCCTGCGCGACGGCCTTACCTTTCACGATGGCTCGGCGCTGACGGCCGGCGATGTCGCCTTCTCACTCACCACGCTGAAGGAACTCGGCCACCCCGTCATCACCGAAGTGCTGCGCGAGATGGTGCAGGCACAGGCCGCAGACCCGGCGACGGTGGTCGTCACTTTCAGCGGCCGCCAGACGCGCCAGCTCGTGCAGTTCGTCTCCAGCCTGCCGATCTTCTCGCGTGCCTATTATGGCGGACGCGATTTCGGCGCCTCCACCCTGTCGCCGCCGCTGGGCTCCGGCCCCTATCGCACCGGCCGCCTGGAGGCCGGGCGCTTCATCGAATATGAGCGGGTGGCGGACTGGTGGGGCGCAAAGCTGCCGGCCGCGCGCGGCCTCTATAATTTCGATGTCATCCGCGTTCCGTTCTTCCGCGAGATGACCGTGTCCTTCGAGGCGCTGAAGAAGGGCGACGTCACCTTCCGCGAGGAATTTCTCTCGCGCAACTGGGTGACGGGCTATGATTTTCCCGCCGTGCGTGACGGTCGGGTGCGGCGCGAGAGCTTTCCCGACAGCCGGCCCGCCGGGGCGCAGGGCTTTTTCCTCAACATGCGCCGGCCGCATTTCTCCGATCCCCGCGTAAGGGCGGCGCTGGAACTGGCGTTCGACTTCGAATGGTCGAACAAGACCCTGTTTTACGGCCTCTACAGCCGCACCCAGAGCTATTTCCAGAATTCCGACATGATGGCTGAAGGGCTGCCATCGGAGGCGGAACTGAAGCTGCTGGAACCCTTCCGCGACAAGGTGCCGGCGGAGACGTTCGGCCCCGCCGTGACGGCGCCGGTTTCCGACGGCTCCGGGCAGGACCGCGCCCTGCTGCGCCAGGCCGCCCGGTTGCTGGCGGAAGCCGGATATCAGGACCGCGGCGGCCGGCTTTCCGATCCCGATGGCCGCCCTTTCACGCTGGAAATTCTGGAAAGCGATCCTTCGCTCAGCCGCATTTTCCAGCCCTATATCCGCAACCTGAAGCTTCTCGGCATCGAGGCCACGGAACGGGTGGTCGATCCGGTTCAGTACCAGTCGCGCCTGCGCAATTTCGATTTCGACGTCACCATGCGCCGCTATGCGCTGGCGGCCACGCCGGGCGAGGAAATCCGCAGCCTGTGGACCGGCGCCGCCGCCCGTCAGGACGGCTCCAACAATCTCGCCGGCATCGACAATCCCGCCGTGGACGCGCTGACGGAGGCGATGATCTCCGCCACGACACGCACCGAGATGACCACCGCCGCCCGTGCGCTGGACCGGGTGCTGCGTGCCATCCGTCCGTGGGTGCCCGCATGGTACAAAGCCAGCTACGCGGTCGCCTTCTGGGACGAGTTCGGCTATCCACCCGTGCCGCGCTATGATTTTCCCGCTGAAATCCTGTGGTGGAGCAAGACGGCCGGCACGCCCGGCTGAGCCGCCTTCGTCCCACCCCGCAACAGCCGACCCCTGAAGCCCGACCCGAGAGCCAGTCCCGAGAGCCATGAGGCCCTGCCGATGAGCGGCTACATCCTGAGACGTCTCCTGCTGATGATCCCGACGCTGATCGGCATCATGGCGGTCAGCTTCGTGGTGATCCAGTTCGCACCGGGCGGGCCGGTGGAGCGCGTCATTGCCCAGATCACCGGCACCGATACCTCGGCCACGGGGCGCATCAGCGGCGGGGGCGGCGATTTTGCCGGCTCGCCGGCGGCCGGGTCATCGTCGGCATCCGGTGGCGCGGGGCTGAAATATCGTGGCGCGCAGGGGCTCGATCCCGCTTTCGTGGCTCAGCTTGAGAAGCAGTTCGGGTTCGACAAGCCGCCGCTCGAACGCTTCTGGCTGATGATGAAGAACTTCGCCACCTTCAATTTCGGCGAAAGCTACTTCCGCGATATCTCGGTCATCGATCTGGTCAAGGAGAAGATGCCGGTCTCGATCACCCTCGGACTGTGGATGACGCTGATTTCCTACGGCATTTCAATTCCGCTTGGCGTCGCCAAGGCCGTGCGCGACGGCTCGGCCTTTGATGTATGGACCTCGGTGGTCATCGTCATCGGCTACGCGGTGCCGGGGTTCCTGTTCGCGGTGCTGCTGATCGTGCTGTTCGCCGGCGGATCGTTCTTCAACTGGTTCCCGCTCGGCGGGCTCGTGTCCGACAACTGGGACAGCCTGTCATGGCCGGCGAAGATCGGCGACTATCTGTGGCACATTACGCTGCCGATCCTCGCCATGTCGCTGTCGGCCTTCGCCACCACCACGCTCCTGACCAAGAATTCGTTCCTTGAGGAAATCCGCAAGCAATATGTGATGACGGCGCGGATGAAGGGGCTGACCGAGCGCCGCATTCTCTACGGCCACGTCTTCCGCAACGCGATGCTGGTGGTGATCGCCGGCTTTCCCGGCGCTTTTATCGGCGCGTTCTTCTCCGGCTCGCTGCTGATAGAGACCATCTTCAATCTCGACGGACTTGGCCTGCTCGGCTTCGAATCCGTGGTGAACCGCGACTATCCGGTGGTGTTCGCCACTCTCTACATCTTCTCCCTGATGGGCCTCATCGTCGGCCTCGTCTCCGATCTCGCCTACACCTGGGTCGATCCGCGCATCGACTTCGAAACGCGGGAGGTCTGAGGCGATGACCAGCGCACCAGCCTCCCTTGCCGCAAGTGCCGCTCCCCGCAAGAGCCGCCTGTCGCCGCTCAACCTGCGGCGCTGGCAGATCTTCCGCGCCCACAAGCGCGGCTACTGGTCGGCCATCATTTTCATCGTGCTGTTCTTCGTCACGCTGTTTGCCGAGGCCATCGCCAACGACCGGCCGCTGG
>DAIPYB010000116.1:0-7409 GCA_036782955.1 Pseudoxanthobacter sp.
GAGGGCTTCTACAATCCCCGCCGCCTGCATTCGGCCCTCGGCTACATCAGCCCAGTCGAGATGGAACGCAGAGCCGCTTAACCCCGTCCACTTTTTCGCGGGAAGATCACTGTTCAGTTCAGTCATTTATGCCGCTGTTCGCGGCGCCAGCTTCGATTATCCTATGTGGCTCGGTTTCCGCGCATATCGGTTTGCCACAGTCCAGTGCCTATGCCGCCAGCAAGTCTGGGCTTCTGTCGCTGGCGCGCACCCTGTCGGGCGAGCTCAAGGGCAGGGGTATCCGCGTCAACGGACTGAGCCCCGGACCGACGGAAACGCCGGCGCTGGGCAAGCTGGGGCTGGAGCGTGGGGCGGAAGAAGCGTTGCGCCGCGAGATCGGGCAACTGGTGCCGATTGGCCGGATGGGCACGCCGCTGGAACTCGCCAAGGCTGCCGTGTTCCTTGCCTCGGATGAATCGACTTTCGTCATCGGCACGGAATTGCAGGTCGATGGTGGGGTCGGCAATCTTTAGGCGTCTGTGGCCAGTCCTCCGTCGCCCGATCAGCTGGCGTGGCGCCGACACAGGGACCACGTCGATTTGACGGCATTCGGAAATCTGCGGCCGCACCGTGAGCGTGCGCTCGTTCCGCGCCGGAAGCGAGAATACGCGAACCGTGGACCGTACGGCCCAGCCGCAGGCACCATATTTCACTTCTGGCAGTCATGGCTTTCAATCTGTCGGGCAGGGGACGCGCCGGCCGTGCCCTCCTCACACCGGCAACACGTCGCCGCGGGCGCGTGCGTGCATAAGGGGGGCCAGAGCGGTGTAGGTAGCGCGATAGGCGTCGAAAATGGGCGCGTAGCGGGCGCTGGCTGAGGCGTTCGGCTCGATGACGAAGCTCTCGGCTACCATCGCCTCGGCGCCTTCGGAAACGCTTGCGAAGGCACCGGCTCCGGTGGCGGCTACAATGGCGGCACCGAAGGCGGTCGCCTCGCTCACTCGTGGCACGGCAATCGGCAGGCCGCTGACATCGGCATGCATCTGCAGCAGGAAGCGGCTGCGTACCGAACCGCCGCAGGCGGTGAGCCGGTCCACGCCGATGCCGGCAGCCGTCAGCGTGCGCAGGATATTCTCGGTGCCGAAGGCGATGGATTCGATCAGCGCGCGCAGCAGGTGGTCGGGAGAGTGCTTCAGCGTCAGCCCCCACACGGCCCCCTGCAGGTCATAATCGGTGTAGGGATTTCGATTGCCCTGCCAGAAGTCCAGCGCCACCAGCCCGTCCGCGCCGATGGGCACGCTCTCTGCCCGCGCCATCATCGCGGCATATGGGTCGGCGCCCCGGCTCAGCGCCACGCCGAAATGCTCATGCCACCAGCGGATGATGGAGCCGGACGAGACCTGTCCGCCTTCCAGCACATAGAGGCCGGGCAGGACGCAGTCGGGATGGGGGCCGAACAGCCCCGGCACCGGATCGGGCCGGTCCGTCATGGTCAGCACCAGATGCGAGGAACCGGTGATGAAGGCAGTGCGGCCGGGCCGGCAGACATCGAGCCCGACCATGGCGACATAGGCATCGGTGCCGCCGGTTACCACGAGAGTGCGTTCGGAAAGACCCATGCCTCTGGCTGCAGCCGGTGCCAGCGGGCCGACCGGCGCGCCAAGCGGCAGCACGTCGGCGGGAAAGCGTGTGGTGATGCCCGGCAGGCCGATCGCTGCGAAGAATGCCTCGGGCCAGCCGCCGGCAAGGCCACCATGGAACCAGCGGTTGCTCGCCTGATTGAGCCCCAGCGTGAGGCGGCCGGAAAGCCGGAGCGTCACATAATCAGCCGCCTCGATGAACCAGCGGGTGCGGTCGAAATCGGCCGGCTCGTGGTTTTTCATCCACAGGATGCGGGGGATCATCCATTCGGAACTGACACCCGCCCGGCAGCGAGCCAGAGCCGGATCGCCGCTGGCGCCGATGGCGCGCGCCTCCGCCGAGGCACGATTGTCCATCCACAGGATGGCCGGGCCGATAGGTGTGAGCCCGTCATCCAGCGCCACCAGCGTGGAGGAGGTGCCGCAGGCGGAAATGGCGATCACTTCGTCCGGGCCGGCGTCGGCGAGCGAAACGGCTTCCCTTACCGCTTCGCAGGCAGCCCACCACCAGTCTGCCGGCTGCTGCTCGGCCCAGCCGGGGTGGGGGAAGCTGGTGCGATAGGGGCGTTCCGCCGAACCGGCGATGTTACCTTCCAGGTCGGCCACGATGGCACGGGCGCCGCCTGTGCCGCAGTCGAGCCCGACTACCAGTCGCCGGCCGCCGGTGGCGGGCAGAGTGAAGGATTCCGCTGTTACAGGGCGCGTCATGGCACCAGCCTCCCGCGGCCGCGCAGGGCACCGCCGAGGCGAACCGCCAGAGCGACACCGGCAAAGAGCAGCACGCCCTTGATGATCTCCCGCTGATAATCAGGCCAGCCCAGCAGCGCACCGCCGCTCACCAGCACGGCCAGCAGCAGGACGGCCGTTGCAGTGCCCAGCACGTTGGGCCGGCCGATGCGGATCATCATGCCACCGAGGAACACGGCTGTGAGGCCGTCGATGAAGTAGGATGCGCCGATCATGGGCTGCCCGGAGGAGAGGCTCGCCGCCAGCAGCACGCCGGCCAGTGCCGAACACACGCCGCTGATGACGTAAAGCACCACCAGAAGCCGGCCGGTGGAGATGCCCACCTCGATCAGGGCTTCCTCGTTCTGTTCGCTGGCATAGATGTAGTGGCCAAGGGTCAGCCGCTCCTGTGCGAGCCACGCGAGGCCATAGAGTACAGCCGCGGCAATGGCGATCAGCGGCACTGCGCCAATGCCGGCAGCCAGAAAGGCGCCCGGCAGGCCGGTGTCGTCGATACGGATCGAGGTGCCGGCGCCGATGGCGGCGGCAGCCGAGGCGCAGATGCCGCCGGTGGCGATGGTGGTGATCAGCGGCGACAGCCGCATGCGCCCCACCAGAACGCCGTTGACGAGGCCGACGAAAGCGCCCACTGCCAGTCCGGCGGCCGAGGCCAGCCCCCAGCCGTGGCCGGCGGCGAGCAGGCCGGCGGCCGTCATGTTGGCAAGGGCGGCCACCTGCATGAAGCTGACATCGATCTTGCCGGCGGCGATGACCCACGTCAGCCCCAATACCATGATGGCCATGAGGCTGGCGGAGCGCAGGATGGTGGCGATGGTGCCGGCCTCCAGCATCTGCGGCCTGACAGCGGCAAAGGCGAAGAGGCAGAGGACGAGAGCGGCCGCCAGCCACCAGCGGCTGAGAGCGGAAAAGCCGGAAAGAGCGGGCACGGTGCGCACCTGCGATGTCGCGATGTCGCTCATCGAACCACCTCGCCTGTTTTCTTGGGGGGAAAGAGGAAGGCAACGAACAGCGACACCTCGCGGCGCAGGCGCTCGTCGAACAGCACCACGCCGGCCAGCAGGATCGCGCTGACCACGCCGTCGCTGTAGTAATAGGGCACGCCCAGCAGCGAGAAGCCATCGAGCAGCAGGGTGATGAATGCCGTGCCCGCCAGCGTTGCCGGCACCGAGGCCGCCCCCATCAGAGCCGCCCCGAGGAACACCCCGGCATAGGCCGGCATCAGGAAGTTGGCACCCTCGTTGGTGTCGGCAGTGCCGGATTCCGCCAGCACCAGCGTCACCGCCATCGCCGCGGTAAAGCCGCAGATGGCGAAGGCAGCCATGGTGACGCCCCGCACCGGAATGCCGGAAAAGGTGGCCGAGACCGGGTTTTCGCCTGTGGCGTGAAGGGCCGCGCCGAAGCGCGAGCGGTGCAGCACCAGAAAGGCCAGTCCATAGGCCGCCAGCAGGAACCAGAACGAGGCATTGAGGCCGAGAAAACGCATCTCGTTGAGGTCGATGAGCCCGGATGTCATGAAGTTCTGAAAGATCGTGCGGCCGCCCGTGAAGAGAAACGCGGCACCGGCCGCCACCGAGCCGGTGGCGATGGTGATGACGATATCCGGCAGGCCAAGCCCCGCGACCGCCAGGCCGTTCAGAAGTCCGATGGCAAGGCCTGCCGCTAGCCCAACGGCCAGCGCGAGCCACAGGGGCGCCCCGCCGGCGATGAGGAAGCCGATGGTCATGGCCGCGAACGAAGCGATGCCGGGGAAAGACAGATCGTAGCGCCGGGCTACCACCACGAAGGTGAGACCCAGTGCCGCCAGACCGTTGGCGGCCATGTGGCGGGTCATGGCGGTGACGTTGCGCCACGAGACATAGCGCGGCTCAAGCAGCCCGAAGATGAGGACGATGAGGCCGATGAGAGCGGCGAAGGCGAGTACTCGCCAAACGGCCGGCGG
Organism: Pseudoxanthobacter sp.; assembly: GCA_036782955.1. Lineage (GTDB taxonomy): Bacteria > Pseudomonadota > Alphaproteobacteria > Rhizobiales > Segnochrobactraceae > Pseudoxanthobacter. The sequence goes on from DAIPYB010000116.1 coordinate 4,306, forward strand.
CAGTCGCAGGGACGAGTTCATCAGTGCAGGCTCCCCATGATCCCGGCCGAAAGCAGGGCGGCGCGGGAGTGTTCAGCCGAGGGGGCGCCGATCTGGCGGCCCTTGTAGAGCGCGAAGGTACGATCGGCGAGGCCGTGCACCTCGTCGCAGTCGGTGGACATGACGATCACGGCGGCGTTGGCGGCGAGTTCCCGCATCAGGGCGTAGAGCTTGGCCCGCGCGCCGATATCGACCCCGATGGTGGGTTCGACGAAGATGTAGACCCGCGCGCCGGCAAAGAGGCCCTTGGCCACCACGATCTTCTGCTGGTTGCCGCCGGAAAAGCCGGAGACCGGCCGGTCGAGCAGAGGCGGGTTAAGCTCCACCCGGCGGCTGAGCGCGCCGCTTTCGCGCCGGTTGTGTCCGCCGCGCAGCAACCCGAGCAGGCCGCTGGCCTTGTCGAGATTGGCGAGTGTCATATTGAAAACGGTGCCCTGACCCAGCGTCAGTCCTTCCTCGCGCCGGTCGCCGGGCACGAGGAAGATGCCGCTCTTGAGTGCTGCCCGCGGACCGGAGAAGCGCACCGGTTGCCCGCCGAGCCGCACCGTGCCTTCCGGCCGCGGGCCAACGCCGAACAGCGCCTTGGACAGTTCGTCCAGCCCCGAGCCGACGAGGCCGAAGATGCCAAGGATCTCGCCGCGGTGCGCGGCGAAGGAAACCCGCTCGACGGCACCCGGCACGCGCAGTTCCTCAACCGCCAGTACCGGCTCGCGAACAGTTTCGGCCGAGGGTTCCGGCCGTGGCGGATAGATGTGGCCGATCGTTTCGCCCAGCATCAGCTCGGCCAGCGACACGCCGCTGGCCTTCGCCTCCGCCACGGAAAGCGTGGTGATGCGCCGGCCGCTGCGGAACACGGTCAGCCGGTCGGCTATTTCCATCACCTCCTCGAGCCGATGGGTGATGTAGATGATGGCGATGCCGCCCGCTGCGAGGGCGGACATGAGGCGGAAGAGAACGCCCTTCTCCACCTCGGTCAGCGTGGATGTCGGCTCGTCGAGAATGAGAATGCGGACATGATCGCGCGACAGCGCCTGCAGCACGGCGACGATCTCGCGCTCGACCATCGAAAGCGTGCCGACGGGCCGGGCAAGGTCGATCTCGACCGGGAAGCGGGCGAGCAGCCGCTCCGCGCGGGCCCTCATGGCGGCGCGGTCGACGCGGTTGAACAGGCCGGGTTTCGCACCCTCCATGCCGAGAAAGATGTTCTCGTAGCCGGTCATGTCGGGCACCAGCTCCGGATGCTGCTGCACCGCGGCGACGCCATTGGCCAGTGCATCGCGCGGGGAGCGGAAGTCTGCCCGCTCGCCTCCGATCTCCATGGTGCCGGAATCGCGTGAATAGACGCCGGAGAGGATCTTGATGAAGGTGGACTTGCCCGCGCCGTTGACGCCCAGCAGGGCATGGACCTCGCCGGCTTCAAGGGTGAAATCCACGTCGTCGAGGGCCTGCACCGCGCCAAAGCGGCGCGACAGGCCGGTGATGGAAAGAACCGGTTGGCTCAAGACCATGCCTCCCTGAAACGAAGGTTCGGGGGATCGGAGACGGCGGGCCACCGCAGCCGCCCTGCGGCCGGGTGGCCCGCCGCCTGGCGATGATCAGACCGCGCGGGCCCAGCCCAGCGCCTCGGCCCGGCCCGGCACGTCGTAGTCGTCGGGCAAGCCGGCCTTCAGCAGTTCCTGCGTTACTGCATAGGCCGGGGTGATGACGGTGCGCGGCGTCTTGCGGCCGGCCAGATGCTCGTGGGCATAAAGCACGCAGAGATAGGCCATCTCGTAGAACGACTGCGCCATGGTCAGCTTCAGCTGCGAGCCGGCGGCGATGTAGTTGAAGGCCTGCGAGCCGCCATCGATGCCGGTGATGATCAGGTCCGGCCGGTCTGCGGCGCGCGCGGCGAGCGTGCCTTCCACCGCCGCTCCGTCCCACGCGCACCACACCGCGGCGAGGTTGTCGTGGGCGGTCAGGATGTTGTCGACCGCCTGGCGCGGCGTCACGTTACCGGCCAGCGCAAAGGCCCAGCTCGTCACGACCTTGATGTCGGGATAGCGCCGCAGCGCCCATTCCATGCCGAGGGTGCGCTCGTCCCAGCTTTCGTTTTGCGGCAGCAAGACGCGGGCGATGGGGCCCTTGCCGCCGAGTTTGCGGGCGATGTAGTCGCCGGTATAGAAGCCCATGCCGAAATTGTTGGACATCGCGGTGGTGTTGACGGCAACGCCCGGGATCATGCTGTCGGCGGCGAACACCGGGATACCGGCCGTGAGGGCGCGCTGCACGGCGGGGGCGATGGCAACCGCGTCGGCCGGCGTCACGAACAGCGCCTGCGGTTTGGTGGCGATCAGGGAATCGATCTGGTCGGATTGCTTCTTGGCATCGAAGCCGGCGTCGGTGGTGGTCAGGGTGCCGCCGAGTTCGGCCACCGCGGCCTTGAAGCCATCCTGCAGGTGGCGGCCGGAGTCGTAGGTCGTCCATCCCAGCGCGGCGGCGAACTTGTAGTCCTCCGCCCGCGCGGGGCGGATGCCGAGATAGCCCACGGCCGCCATTGCCGCGCTGGCCGAAAGGAAGGCGCGGCGCGACAGGGCAAGGCTGCCGCCGCCGGTCGCCTCCGGCGCTTCGGGGGCGGGCGGTGTCGCGGTCTCTGGCATGATATCGCTCATGGTTCGGTCTCCTCCCAATGTCCCTCTGCGGGGACTTGTTGCTTCAGGCCTGTGTGCGGCCTGTGAAGTCTTCGCTCTGGTGGCGATTTCCGGCGGCCCGGCGCGGGCCATGACGGTTCGTTCGTCGCGGCATGGCCGCGGCGGCGGGTCGCGCGAGGAAAGCGGTCCGGCGCCGCTCAGGCGGTACCGAGGGCTGCGGAAGCGGCGCGGACGGGCTGGTACAGGGCCCGCCAGTGTGCAAAGGCGGCGGCCTTTTGGCCGGCACTCGCCCGGTCCGGTTCGATGGTGCGGGCGATGGCGGGGCGGGTCAGGACCTGTGCCGGATCCGCTCCGGTCGCCGCGATCATGCCAAGGCGGGCGGCACCGAAGGCGGCGCCAAGGGCGCTTGCTGCCGGCACGTCGATGGCGATGCCG
>DAIPYB010000117.1:0-7399 GCA_036782955.1 Pseudoxanthobacter sp.
GCTCTATGGCTACGGCGCCTATGGCATCGCCATTCCGGCCTCGTTCTCCACCAACGCGCTGTCGCTGGTGAACCGGGGCTTCGTCTATGCCATCGCCCATGTGCGCGGCGGCAAGGACAAGGGCTGGCGCTGGTATGCCAACGGCCGGCGCGAGCACAAGACCAACACCTTCACCGACTTCATCGCCGCCGCCCGCCACCTCGTGGCGGAGAATTTCACGGCGGAAGGCCGCATCGTGGCGGAAGGCGGCTCGGCCGGCGGCATGCTGATGGGGGCTGTCGCCAACATGGCGCCGTCCCTGTTCGCCGGCGTCATCGCCGCCGTTCCCTTCGTCGACGTGCTCAACACCATGCTCGACGACAGCCTGCCGCTGACCCCGCCCGAGTGGCCGGAATGGGGCAACCCCATCGCCGACCGCGAGGCCTATTTCCGCCTCAAGGCCTATTCGCCCTATGACGCGGTGAGCCGGCAGGCCTATCCGGCCATCCTCGCGCTGGCCGGGCTCACCGATCCGCGCGTCACGTACTGGGAGCCGGCCAAGTGGGTCGCCCGGCTGCGCGCGCTGAGAACCAACGACAGCCCGCTGCTGCTGCGCACCAATATGGAAGCCGGTCACGGCGGCGCCGCCGGCCGCTTCGCGCGGCTGGAGGAAGTGGCGCTGGAACAGGCCTTTGCCCTCGCCGTTACCGGCAAGGCCTGAAAGGGCAAGACCAGAAAGGCAAGACCTGACTGCCGGCCCGACACGCCGGGGGACAGCCGCAAATGCCGCGCCCGTGTGGCTATGCGGCGACCCCGGCGCGCTCTATCCTCCGCGCTTGCCGGCCGGCGCGGGCCGGCGTTTTTCGCGGGGGGGCAGGCCCATGGAATTCAAGCCCATAAAATTCGGGCCCCAGAACTTCAGGCCCCGGCAATTCGGGCTCCACAAATTCGGGCTCATGGAATTCGGGCAGGGGACGAAGCCCCGGCAGCAGGCTCTCCCCGTCCGCCGGGCGGCCGGGGGCAAGGGTCTTCGGGGCAAGGGTCTTCGTCTGGCGGCACTCGCCACGGCGCTCGCCTTTGCGCTGGCCGTGCCGGCCGAAGCGGCGTCACAGGCCCGGCTCAATGCCGAGGCTGCGCAGGCCGCGGCGCAGGCGCCGCCCGTCAAGCCCCGCCCCATCGCCATGGACTGCCGGCAGGCCGCCGCCACCTTCGGCGCGGCGAAAGTGTGGATGGGCCGCTTCGCGGGCTGGCGCACCAATATCTGGGACGACGAAGTGATGACCTCGCAGTGGGGCTGCTTCGTGCGCGAGATCGACTGCCGCAACTGGCTGTACTGGATGCAGACCGACTGGTCGGAGTGGACGGACGTGGCATCCTGCTCGCCCGGCTACCGGCCGTAAAAGCCGGCAACGGAGAGGTTCCCCATCATGAACCTGCATGCTTTGTCCGCGCGCCCGGCGGCCGTCCGGGCGGGACGCGGGGCATTTGCCGCCCTGTGCCTTCTCGCCGGCTTTGTCGCGGTATCGCCGCCGGTCGAAGCGCAGCCGATTCTCTACCGGATCGCCCAGTTCCGCGCCCAGACGCCGGCCTGCGACCAGAACCCCACCTTCGCATGGGTCGGGCGCGTGTCGGGCCAGAGCGACAACAACTGGGGCTCGGGCTCCATCCCGGTGTCGCTGGTCGGCTGCTTCCAGACCGAGCAGGCCTGCAACAGCTGGCGCATGCTGGCAATCGGGCTGGTTGACGGCGAGATCATCCAGAACTCGTGCCGCAAGCGCTCCATACCCTGACTGAGCATTCCCGGCCTCAGGCCTTCCGGGCAAAGAAAAGGGCGCCGCGAGGGCGCCCTTTCCATTTCATGCTGCCGGCGAAAGGGCCTCAGACGGCCTTTTCGTACAGTTCCAGCACATAATCCCAGTTGATGAGGCTGTCGACGAACGCCTCGAGATACTTCGGGCGGGCATTGCGGTAATCGATGTAGTAGGAGTGCTCCCACACGTCCACGCCCAGCACCGGGGCGGCGCCGTGCACCAGCGGGTTCTCGCCGTTCGGCGTCTTGGAGATCTCCAGCTTGCCGTTCTTCACCGAAAGCCACGCCCAGCCCGAGCCGAACTGGGTGGTGCCGGCGGCGATGAAATCGGCACGGAACTTGTCGTAGCCGCCGAGGTCGCTGTCGATGGCGGCCTGCAGCTTGCCCGGCAGGGACTTGCCGCCGCCGTCCTTCTTCAGCCACTTCCAGAAATGGATGTGGTTGAAATGCTGGCCGGCGTTGTTGAACACGCCCGCGTTCTTGCCAAAGCTCGCCTTGACCACCTCTTCGAGGCTCAGGCCCTCGAACTCGGTGCCCTTGATCAGGTTGTTGCCGTTGGTGACATAGGCAAGATGATGCTTGTCGTGATGATACTCCAGCGTCTCCGCCGACATGAACGGAGCAAGGGCATCATAGGCATACGGCAGTTCAGGAAGTTCAAAGGCCATCTGGTTTCTCCTTGGCGGGGTCTCAAATTACCCCGGTTTCGGCGGAACTCCGGTCCGGGCGGATCGCCTCGTTCAGCGCGTCTTCGGTCTGCACCCCGGATTGAAAGAACAGGGTTCCCGTATGAGGAGGCGGACCACGACCGCCGTTCACGGCGGCGGGTCCGCCGGGGCGGAAACCCGGCCGGCCGCACAATCCATCTGCGTTGTGGAACATAGGGATTTGGGAGAATGGCGGCAACGGCCCCTTGAGGATAAAGTCCTCTTTCTCCCACCCCTTTTCCCGCACCGGGCCAGCCGCCCGCCGGGAGCGAACCGGAGCCAGACTGAAAATGCCCCGCGCCGTCTATGTGTTCGACGCCTATGGCACGCTGTTCGATGTCCACGCCGCCGTGCGCCGCCATGCGCAGGCCGTGGGCCCGGCCGCCGACCGCCTGTCGGACCTGTGGCGGCGCAAACAGCTTGAATATTCATGGATTCGCGCCCTGATGGGCCGCTACCGCGATTTCTGGCAACTGACCGAGGACGCCCTCGATTTCGCCTTTGCCGCCACGCCGGAGGCCGATCCCGCCACGCGCGCGGTGCTTCTCGATGCCTATCGCACCCTCGATGTCTACCCGGAGGTCTACGAGGTCCTGACCGCGCTGAAGGCCTCGGGCGCGAAGCTGGCGATTCTCTCCAACGGCACGCCGGCGATGCTCGCCTCCGCGGTTGCCAGCGCGCGGCTCGGCGATGCCATCGACGAGGTCATCTCGGTCGACGAACTCGCCACCTACAAGACCGCCCAGCCGGTCTACGACCTCGTTGCCACGCGGTTCCGCGTGTTTCCCGATGCGGTTTCGTTCCAGTCCTCCAACCGCTGGGATGTCGCGGGCGCGACCGCCTACGGCTTCCGCACCGTCTGGATCAACCGCACCGGCCAGCCGGAAGAATATCCGGACCTCAAGCCCGCCGCCGTGCTGCCCTCGCTGAAGGGCCTGCTGGCGCTCGACTGAAACGAGATCAGGGGAAATGAAATCGGGGGGAGCGGCTGCCCGCTCCCCCCCTTCTTGTCCCGTCCTCGTCCCGGATGCGCCGCGCCCCGCCTCAGCGTTCGTCGCGGCCGATCCACTTGGCCACCACCGGCGCGGTATAGTCCCGGCAGGCCGCCAGAAGGCTCTGCGGATCGTCGGCCACGATCAGCATGTCGCGGTGGATCTGGCGCACGAAGCCGGTGGTGACGAGCTGGTCGAGGAAACCGACGAGCGGGCGGTAGAAGCCGCCGGCATCGTAGAACGCAACCGGCTTGGCGTGGTGGCCGAGCTGCGCCCACGTCCACATCTCGAACACTTCCTCAAGCGTGCCCGCCCCGCCCGGCAGCGCGATGAAGCCGTCGGAGAGATCGGCCATCATGCTCTTGCGCTCGTGCATGGAGCCGACGATGTGCAGCTCGGAGAGGCCGGGATGGGCCAGTTCGCGCGCCCTCAGCGCCTCGGGCAGCACGCCGACCACGGTGCCGCCCGCCTCCAGCGCCCCGTCGGCCACCGCCCCCATGCAGCCCACCTTGGCCCCGCCATAGACGAGGCGGATGCCCGCCCCGGCAATGGCCCGGCCAAGGGCGCGGGCCGCCCCGACATAATCGAACCCCGTGCCGGGGTTCGATCCGCAATAGACGCAGAGCGTCTTCAGGTCCGTCGTCATCGGCAGGTCTCTTTATTTCGCCAGTTCGGCCAGCACCCGCGCCCACGAGCGGATGCCCTTGTGGAAGCTGGCGAGGTCGTATTTCTCGTTCGGCGAGTGAATCTGGTCGTCCGCATGGCCGAAGCCGATGAGAAGCGAATCCATGCCGAGGATGTCCTTGAAATAGCCCACGATGGGAATGGAGCCGCCGGAGCCGATCACCGCGGCCGGCTTCGGCCACTCGTCGGAGAGCGCCTTCAGGCTGCGCGCCATGTGCGGGCTGTCGAGATCGACCGCAAGGCCCGGGCTGCCGCCGTGGGGATGGAACGCCACCGAGCAGTCGCCCGGCACCCGCGCGCGCACGAAATCGCGGAATGCCGCGCGGATCGCCTCCGGGTCCTGCCCCACCACGAGGCGGAAAGAGACCTTCGCCGAGGCAACCGCCGGGATCACGGTCTTGAAGCCGGGGCCGGTATAGCCGCCGATCATGCCGTTCACTTCGGCCGTCGGCCGCGCCCACACCTGTTCCAGCACGGTGCGCCCGGCCTCGCCGGCGGGATATTTCAGCCCGATCTCGCCGAGGAACTTCTCCGCCGTCATGCCGAGCTGCTGCCACTGGGCTTTCACCGCGGCGGGCGTTTCCTGCACGCCGTCATAGAAGCCCGGCACGCGCACATTGCCGTTCTCGTCGTGCAGGTCGGCCAGGATCTTCGCCAGGACGTGATTCGGATTGCGCGCCGCGCCGCCGAACAGGCCGGAGTGCAGGTCCTTGCTGGCCGCGGAAATGACGATCTCCTCGCCCACCAGCCCGCGCAGCGACGAATTGATGGCCGGCGTCTCGCGGTCCCACATGCCGGTGTCGCAGATCAGCGCCACGTCGCGGGAAAGCTCCCCCGCGTTCGCCCTGAGGAACGGCACGAGGCTGGGGCTGCCCGATTCCTCCTCGCCCTCGAACAGGATGGTGACCGGCACCGGCAGGCGGCCATGCACCGCGATCCATGCCCGGCAGGCCTCCACGAACGTCAGCAGCTGGCCCTTGTCGTCGGCCGCGCCGCGCGCAACGATCACCCTGCGCCCGGCCTCGTCGTCGGCAAGGCGCGGGGCGAACGGATCGGTGTGCCACAGCTCCAGCGGATCGACCGGCTGAACGTCATAATGGCCATAGAACAGCACATGCGGCCCGGCGGCATCGGCGTCGGTGCGATGCGCGACGACCATGGGGTGTCCGGGCGTCGGGCGCACTTCAGCCCCGAACCCCAGTTCGTCCAGCGCCGCCTTGCACCAGCCGGCCGCCTCGGCACAGGCGCCCGCGTGCTCCGGATCGGTGGAGATGGAGGCGATGCGCAGCAGCGCGAACAGCCGCTCCACGCTCTGGTCGAGATCGGCGTCGATGCGCGCCAGCACAGCATCGATAACGGCGTCAGCCATGGTCTTCCCTCTCAAAGCCGCGCCCCCGGCCGGGGGCCGCTTCCGGTTGTTCCGCGCAAAGCGGCCTGCCGGGTCGCTCCGCCCGGCGGCGGCTCACTCTAAAGCGTTTTCAGGCGAAGTGGGTACCGGTGCACGCGAAGAAAACGCGACCGAACAAAGAGATAGAGCGGCTCAGCGCAGGATGGACCCCAGAATGCCGCGCACGATGGCCCGGCCGATGGAGCCGCCGACCGAGCCGGCGGCCTTGCGGCCGAGGTCGCCGGCAACGCGACCGGCCATTTCCCGCGTGACCGAGCGCGCCGCCGACTGCAGCGGCGTCAGCCGCTTGCCGCGCGTCCGCCCGGTGCCGAACACGGTGTCGAACAGGCCGCCCTCCGCCTCCGCCCCGGCCTGCTGCTGCGGCGCGGCCGCCGGCCCTTTTCCCACCGGTTCTTCACCCCTCCGCGCGGGCGCTTCCGGCGTCGCCGCGCGGCTCAGGATTTCATAGGCCGATTCGCGGTCCACCATCGTCTCGTAGCGGTTGCGCAGCGGGCTGGCGGCGATGATGCGCTGGCGCTCCTCGGGGCGCAGCGGCCCGACACGCCCTTCCGGCGGCCGGATCCGCGTGCGCTGCACCACGGAGGGAATGCCGGCGGCATCCAGCGTGGAGACCAGCGCCTCGCCGACGGCCAGTTCCGTCACCGCCCGCGCGGTATCGATTGCCGGGTTGGGGCGGAAGGTTTCGGCGGCCGCGCGCACGGCCTTCTGGTCGCGCGGGGTGAAGGCCCGCAACGCATGCTGCACGCGGTTGCCGAGCTGGCCGAGCACCATGTCCGGCAGGTCGAGCGGATTCTGGGTCACGAAATAGACGCCCACGCCCTTGGAGCGGATCAGCCGCACCACCTGCTCGATCTTGTCCACCAGCGCCTTGGGCGCATCGTCGAACAGCAGGTGCGCTTCGTCGAAGAAGAACACCAGCTTCGGCCGGTCCGGGTCGCCGACTTCCGGCAGTTCCTCGAACAGTTCCGACAGCATCCACAACAGGAAGGTCGCGTAGAGCCGCGGGCTGTGCATCAGCCGGTCGGCGGCCAGGATATTGATCGCGCCATAGCCGCGCCGGTCCCAGCGCAGGAAGTCGTGGATGTCGAGCGCCGGCTCGCCGAAGAAGCGGTCCGCGCCTTCGCCTTCCAGCACCAGAAGCTGGCGCTGGATCGCCCCCACCGACGCCTTCGAGACATTGCCGTAACGCGGGCCGATCTCCGCCGCCCGCTCGGCCACGAACGACAGGATCGCCCGCAGGTCCTTGAGGTCGAGCAGCAGCAGCCCCTCGTCGTCCGCCACCCGGAAAGCCACCGACAGCACCCCGGACTGGGTGTCGTTGAGGCCCATCAGGCGCGACAGCATCAGCGGCCCCATCTCCGAGATGGTGGTGCGCACCGGGTGCCCCTGCTCGCCGAACACATCCCAGAACACCGCCGGAAAGCCGCGCCGCTCAAGGCTCAGCCCCATGCTCGCCGCGCGTTCGTCGAAGGCGGCATTCGGCGCGCCGGGGGCGGCAAGGCCGGAGAGATCGCCCTTGATATCGGCGGCGAACACCGGCACGCCGGCGGCCGAAAACCCCTCCGCCAGCACCTGCAGCGTCACGGTCTTGCCCGTGCCCGTCGCCCCCGCGATCAGGCCATGGCGGTTGGCCCGCTTCAGCCAGAGCTGTTCCGGCTTGTCGCTGAAACCGATCAGGATCCCGTCCGCCGTCATGGTGCATGTCTCTCCGTTGTGCGGGTGCCCGGCGTGCGGGTCCGCGGGCGGGCAGCCGGCCTGCCGGCACCGCTGCCACTCCGCCGGCCAGTTGCGCAAAGGGCCGGCCGGGCCGGTGCGCAAC
>DAIPYB010000118.1:0-7377 GCA_036782955.1 Pseudoxanthobacter sp.
TGCTGTCCGGCCAGTCGCTCGATCTGGCTCTTGACCCGGCCGATGGCGCAAGCCACCTCAGCGCATTGCCGGAACGAGACCGGGCGCTGGCGCGCGCCATCGTCGGCGCCTCGCTGCGCCGTCTCGGCCAGATCGAGGATGCCCTTTCCAGCCTCGTCAGCCGCCCTCTGCCGGCCAAGGCCCGCCGGGTGCGCGCCATCATGATCGTCACCACGGCACAGATCCTGTTTCTGGACGTGCCCGACCATGCCGCCGTTTCCATAGGCGTCGATCTCGCCCACGCCGACCGCCGCACCGAGCATTACGCCACCTTCGTCAACGGCGTCATGCGCACGCTGGCGCGCACTCGCGACGATATTCTGGCCCGGCAGGATGCCCCTCGCCTCAACACCCCGGACTGGCTGTGGCGGCGCTGGGTGGCAGCCTATGGCGCGGACACCGCCCGCGCCATCGCCACCGCGCACATGAGCGAGGCGGCACTCGACCTCACCATCAAGCCCGACCCGCAGGGCCGGGCAGACACGGAGGGCTGGGCCAAGCGCCTTGACGGTGCCGTTCTGCCGACCGGTTCCGTGCGCCTGCCCAATCGCGGCCAGATCGAGCGCCTTGATGGTTATCTGGAAGGGGCGTGGTGGGTGCAGGATGCCGCTGCCGCCCTGCCGGCCCGGCTTCTGGGAGAAGTCCGTGGCCTGAGGGTCGCCGATCTTTGCGCTGCCCCTGGCGGCAAGACTGCGGCGCTCGCCGCGGCCGGCGCCGATGTGACTGCGGTGGATATCTCCCCCGCCCGTCTGGAGCGGCTGCAGCAGAACCTCGCCCGCCTGCGCCTTCAGGCCGACGTGGTGGTGGCCGACCTGACCGGGTGGACGCCCGAGGCACCATTCGACGCGGTGCTGCTCGATGCCCCCTGCTCGGCAACGGGCACCATTCGCCGCCACCCCGATCTGGTGCACCTGAAGGACGAGGAGGATATCGTCGCCCTCGCCGCCCTGCAGGCCCGGCTGCTGGAGCGCGCAAAGGACTGGGTGAAGCCCGGCGGATTGCTGGTCTATTGCACCTGCTCGCTGGAGAAGGAAGAGGGCGAAGCCCAGATCGCCCGGCTTCTGGCCGGCGGAGCTCCGTTCGTACGGGTGCCGGTGACAGCCGGCGAGATCGGCGGCCTCGGCGAGGCCATCACCCCGGAAGGCGACGTGCGCACCCTCCCTTCGTTCCTGCCGGAGGAAGGAGAGCGGCGCGGCGGTCTCGACGGCTTCTTCATCGCCCGCCTGCGACGCCTTCCCTGAAGCCGCCCGACGACAAAAAACGCCCGCTTTCAAGGCTCTGGCCGTCAGGCCGCAGCCGGATGGCATCAGCTTGGTAACGAATCGCGGTTTATATTCCGCCCAGAAGGCCTGCGCCCGCGAGCTGCCCCGGAAAACGCAACGATCCGAATCGGTTGCGGCCGGCAGCCGGTGCAGGTGACCGGGCGAGGTGGCGATGGCGGCGAGAGCGGCGAGGCGGACCCCCATCTGGCGGCTGTTGCTGCGCCAGATCGTGGCGTCATTGCGCCTGCGGCTGCGCCTTTCCGCGCCGGGCCGCTGGTGGCAGATGGGCGCAACGCCCGAGCGCCTTCTCATTGCCCCGCAGGATATCCGCACCGCCGACCCGACGGTCGCCACCGATATCTATTCCGGCGTTTTCGTCTTCTCCGGTCAGGTGGTGGAAGCCGGCGGCCGCTCGCCGTTCGAGATCGTGCCGGTGCCGTCCGACGAGTGGGCGGCAGCGCTGCACGGCTTCGGCTGGTTGCGCCATCTGCGCGCCTCGGATTCGCCCCTGTCGCGTTCCAACGCCCGCGCGCTGGTGGACGACTGGATGCGCGCCAGCGGCCACCTGCCGCCCGTTGCGTGGCGGCCGGATGTCGTGGCGCGGCGCATCCTGTCGTGGCTCTCGCAGTCGCCACTGATTCTGGAAGGCTGCGACCGGGCCTTCTATCACCGCTTCATGCGCGCGCTGGCGCGGCAGATGCGGCTGATGCGCCTGTGCCTCGAAGACACAGAGGACGGATTGCCGCGCCTTCAGGCCGCGACCGCGCTGGTGGCCGCGGCCATTTCCATCGCCGGGCAGGAGCGCCATGTGCGGGGAGCCCTGAAGACGCTCGATCTGGAACTGGAGCGCCAATTCCTGCCCGACGGCGGCCACGTCTCGCGCAATCCGGCGGCGATTCTGGAGGCGCTGGTCGAGCTTCTTCCCATCCGGCAGGCGATCTCGGCGCGCGGCGTCAGCCCCTCGCCGGTGCTGATGAGCACCATCGACCGCATGATGCCGATGATCCGCTTCTTCCGCCATGGCGACGGCTCGTTTGCCCGCTTCAACGGCGTCGGCGTGACCCCGCGCGGCATGGTCGCCACCGTCATGGCTCATGACGACAGCTTCGGCACCGCGCCCGCCAATGCCAGCTATTCCGGCTACCAGCGCCTTGAAGGCGGCGGCACCGTGGTGTTGATGGATACCGGCACCCCGCCCCCCACCGCCATCAGCGGCGGCGCCCATGCCGGATGCCTGTCGTTCGAGCTGTCGTCCGGCCAGAACCTCGTGGTGGTCAATTGCGGCGCCCCCGCCTCGCACCGCAGCGAGTGGCGCGCAGCAGCGCGCACCACCGCCGCCCATTCCACGCTGGTGGTCAACGATGCGTCCTCCGTGCGGTTTCTGACGGGCCGGACGCGCCGGTGGCTTGGACCGCTGATCGTGGAGGGCCCGGACGCGGTGGAAGTCCAGCGCGAGGACGGGGCCGATCACGTCGCCGTTTCCGGCTCCCACAATGGCTACCAGAACCGCTTCGGGGCGATCCACGAAAGGGCGATCGCCCTTTCGACGGACGGACGCCGCGTGACCGGCATAGACCGGCTGCGCACGGTCGCCGGCGGCGCCGGCAAGGCGGAGCGCTATGCCATCCGCTTCCATCTCCATCCCGGCGTGCGGGCCAGCCAGACCGCGGACGGCACTGCGGTGCAGATCCTGTGCGCCGATGGCGAAACATGGCTCTTCACCGCCATCGGTCTCACGCCTGTGCTGGAGGAATCGATTTTTTTCGCCGGCCTTCAGGGCGTGCGCCGCACCGAGCAGATCGTGCTGTCGGGGGCCGTAGACGGCGGTCTGGAAATCGGCTGGCGCTTCGACCGGCAGGGTGCCGCTCGCCCGGCTGCGCGCCGCCCGGCCCCGCCCGCACCGGCCGCCGCAGAGGCCTGAGCGGCTCTCCCGCGCAGCCCAGCTCTGCCCTAAAGCGGTTTCGGGGCGACGTGAAACGTGCTAACCCGCGCGCAAAATAATCCCGTTTCCGCGGAGTTTCGGCCGAATGTCCGTCGTCGTCAAAGAGATCGCCACGCCCGACCGCGTGGCCCTGAAGCGTGCCCTGATTTCGGTTTCCGACAAGACCGGCGTCACCGCCTTTGCCGCGGCGCTGGCCGCAAAGGGTGTGGAGATCGTCTCCACCGGCGGCACCCGCAAGGCCATCGCCGAGGCGGGCGTTCCGGTGATCGACGTTTCCGCCATCACCGGCTTTCCGGAGATCATGGACGGCCGCGTCAAGACGCTGCATCCCAAGGTGCATGGCGGCCTGCTGGCCGTGCGCGACGATCCGGAGCACGCCGCCGCGCTGAAGGATCACGACATTCCGACCTTCGATCTCGTCGTGATCGATCTCTACCCGTTCGAGCAGACGGTCGCCTCCGGCGCCACCGGGCAGGCCGTGATCGAGACCATCGATATCGGCGGCCCCGCGATGATCCGCGCCTCCGCCAAGAACCATGCCTATCTGAGCGTGGTGGTGGATCCCGCCGATTACGAAGGCGTGCTGGCCGAACTGGAGACCAACGGCGGCGCGACCTCCGCGTTTTTCCGTCGTCGTCTGGCGGCCAAGGCCTTTTCGCGTACCGCCGCCTATGACGCGGCGATCTCGCGCTGGCTTACCGATGTCGTGGCCGCCGAAGCGGCCGCGCAGCACCCCGATGCAGAGCCGGAAACCCCGCGCTGGCGGGCATTCGGCGGCGAACTGGTGCAGGCGATGCGCTATGGCGAAAACCCGCACCAGCCGGCGGCGTTCTATCGCTCTGCCCCGGCGCGTGCCGGCGTTGCCTCCGCCCGGCAGGTTCAGGGCAAGGCGCTGAGCTACAACAACCTGAACGACACCGATGCCGCCTATGAGCTGGTGGCCGAGTTCGACCCCGCCCGCGCGGCAGCGGTGGCGATCATCAAGCATGCCAACCCCTGCGGCGTAGCCGAGGGCGGCTCGCTTCTGGAGGCCTATACCCGCGCGCTGGCGTGCGATCCGGTTTCCGCCTTCGGCGGCATCGTCGCGCTGAACCGCACACTCGACGCCGAGGCTGCGGCCCGCATCGTGGAGGTCTTCACCGAGGTCATCATCGCCCCGGATGCGACCGACGAGGCCAAGGCGCTGATCGCCGCCAAGAAGAACCTGCGCCTGCTGCTGGCCGGCGCCGTGCCCGACCCGCGCGCCGCCGGGCTGACGGTGAAGTCGCTGGCCGGCGGCCTGCTGGTTCAGGGCCGCGACAACGCGGTCATCGACGATCTCGACCTCAAGGTGGTCACCCGCCGCGCGCCCACCCCGGCGGAGCTGGCCGACCTGAAGTTCGCCTGGCGGGTGGTGAAGCACGTCAAGTCGAACGCCATCGTCTATGCCAAGGGCGGAGCTACGGTCGGCATCGGCGCCGGCCAGATGAGCCGCGTCGATTCGGCCCGCATCGCGGCATGGAAGGCGGCCGATGCCGCCGAGGCGGCCGGCCTCAAGGCTTCGCCCACCGTCGGCTCGGTCGTCGCCTCCGATGCGTTCTTCCCGTTTGCCGATGGCCTGATGGCCGCGGTGGATGCGGGCGCGACCGCGGTCATTCAGCCGGGCGGCTCCGTGCGCGATGCCGAAGTGATCGCGGCGGCGGACGAAGCCGGGCTCGCCATGGTCTTTACCGGCGTGCGCCATTTCCGTCACTGACGCTGCTGTCCTTTACGGACAAATTCAGCGGCCGGCCGGCATATTCCATGCCGTGCCGGCCGCTGCTGTTTCGGCGGCTCGCCTGTCAAAAAGATAAAATTCCTGTTGAATAAAAGATTATATTCCTTATCACTATCCCGATAACAACCGGGATGTGCGGGACATGGCCCCCTTACGCCGTCTTCTCCTAAAGGCTGCAAAACGCAGCCTCTTTCTTTCCGCCGTTGCCGCCGTGCTGGTGACGGCGGCCGGCCTCGCCCCCGCGCTGGCGGAAATCATCGCGGGACCGATTCCGGCGCGGGTGGAAAAGGTGATCGACGGCGACACCCTGCGGGTGCGGGCGCATATCTGGCTCGGGCAGGAGGTATCGGTTCTGGTGCGAATTCGCGGTATCGATACACCGGAGATAAAGGGGCGCTGCGCGGAAGAGCGCAGCGGTGCACGCGCGGCCCGCTCCGCACTTGAAACGGCCGTTGCCGACGGCAACGTCGTGCTCAGCCACATCGAAGCGGACAAATATGGCGGTCGGGTTCTGGCCGATGTCGCCACCGACGCTATCCCTGCTCTCGGCCGGCACATGATCGCGGACGGTCTCGCCCGCGATTATGCCGGCCGCAAGCGCGGCGGCTGGTGTTGAGACCACGCCCCCGCCGCCAGACGGCCCTTCAGGCAGCCTGCCGGTTCTGGCGGTGTTCGATAAGGTCCGCCACCACGCCCGGATCCGCCAGCGTCGAGATATCGCCGAGCTGGTCGAAATGGTCTTCGGCGATCTTGCGCAGGATACGGCGCATGATCTTGCCCGAGCGGGTCTTCGGCAACCCCGGCGCGAACTGGATCAGGTCCGGAGAGGCAATGGGGCCGATCTCGCGGCGCACCCATGCCACCAGCTCGCGCCGCAGCGCCTCGCTGTCGGCCTCCCCGGCCATCAGCGTCACATAGGCATAAATTCCCTGCCCCTTGATCTCATGGGGAAAGCCGACGACAGCCGCTTCCGAAACCTTCGGATGCGCCACCAGCGCGGATTCGATCTCCGCCGTGCCCATGCGATGCCCTGAGACGTTCAGCACGTCATCGACACGGCCGGTGATCCAGTAATAGCCGTCGGCATCCCGCCGGCAGCCGTCGCCGGTGAAATAGGTGCCCTTGTAGGTGGAGAAATAGCTCTCCACGAACCTTTTGTGGTCGCCCCACAAGGTGCGCATCTGGCCCGGCCATGAACCGGTAATGACGAGATTGCCTTCCGCCGCGCCCTCAAGCGCATTGCCTTCGTGGTCTAGCAGCGCCGGCTGGACGCCGAAGAACGGACGGGTGGCGGAGCCGGGCTTCAACGGCGTCGCCCCCGGCAGCGGCGCGATCAGGATGCCGCCGGTCTCGGTCTGCCACCACGTATCCACGATCGGGCAGCGCCCCTCGCCCACGACACGGTGATACCAGTTCCATGCTTCCGGATTGATCGGCTCGCCGACGGAGCCAAGCAGTCGCAGGCTCTCCCGCGATGCGGCCCGCACCGGCTCCTCGCCAGCCGCCATCAGCGCGCGGATCGCGGTCGGCGCGGTGTAGAAAATCGAAACCCGGTGCCGGTCGATCACCTGCCACATCCGGCCATTGTCCGGATAGGTAGGAATACCCTCGAACATGAGCGTGGTGGCGCCGTTGGCGAGCGGGCCATAGACGATGTAGGAATGCCCCGTCACCCAGCCGATATCGGCGGTACACCAGTATATATCGCCGGGCTTATAGTCAAAAATATAGTGATGTGTCAGGGACGCATAAACAAGGTAGCCACCGGTGGTGTGCAGGACACCCTTCGGCGCGCCAGTCGATCCTGACGTATAGAGGATGAACAAGGGATCCTCAGCGTTCATTTCCTCTGCCGGGCAATCGGTATCGGCGCCGGATGCCTCAACATCGTAATAGGAATCTCGGCCTGCCTCCATGGCGACGGCTCCGCCGGTGCGGCGCACGACCAGAACGGATGTCACCGCATCCGGCGAAAGACGAGCCAGTGCGGCATCGACGTTCGCCTTCAGCGGCACGCGACGACCGCCGCGCACACTCTCGTCAGCGGTCACGATCACCCGCGCACCGCAATCGGCGACGCGCCCGGCCAGCGCATCCGGCGAGAACCCGCCGAACACCACCGAATGGATGGCGCCGATGCGCGCGCACGCCAGCATGGCGAAGGCCGCCTCAGGAATCATCGGCAGGTAGAGCGTCACCCGATCGCCACGCTGCACGCCATGCGCCCGTAGCACGTTGGCGAAACGGCAGACCTCGTCCTTCAGTTCGCTATAGGTGATCGTCCGGGTCTCCGCCGGATCGTCGCCTTCCCAGATGATGGCCGGCTGATCGGGCCGCGCGGCGGCATGGCGATCCACACAGTTCAGGCTGGCATTGAG
>DAIPYB010000119.1:0-7272 GCA_036782955.1 Pseudoxanthobacter sp.
GATCCTGATCGGCCAGATCGAGGCGGAGCGGGCGGCGGGTCTGAAGGTGTGGGACGCGGTCATCAACGCTTCCTCGGCCCGCTTCCGGCCGATCATGCTCACGGCGGTTTCCACCGTTCTCGGCATGATCCCGATCGCGCCGACCGTGTTCTGGGGGCCGATGGCCTTCGCCATCATGGGCGGTCTGCTGGTTGGCACGGTGCTGACGCTGATCTTCCTGCCGGCAGTCTACGTGGCGTGGTTCGGGCCGGAAACCGGCCCGGAGAAGACTGCGGACGAGACCGGGGCGGCCGTGGCCGGCGCCTGAGGGCGGGCCCGGCCCGGAGCCGGAGCGGAACCGGGACATCGCGGCGGAATGGCCGCTGCGATGTTGGTGCAATGCGGTCCGTGCGCCGGCCGGAAGGCCGCGCGGGCGATGTAGGAGAAATATCATGGCGACGAAGGCAACCGTGCCCGACCGCGAACCGGTGCTGGTCGATCTCGCCCTGCAGGGCGGCGGCAGCCATGGCGCATTCACATGGGGCGTGCTGGACCGCCTGCTGGAAGTGCCGTGGCTGCGGCTGGACGGCATCTCCGGCACCTCGGCCGGCGCCATGAATGCGGCGGTGATGCTGGATGGTCTGGCGGAAGGCGGGCGCGAGGGCGCGAAGGCGGCTCTGGAAGAATTCTGGCACGCCGTGTCGCGGGCTGCCGCCTTCAGCCCTTTCCAGCGCGGTCCGATGGACGTTCTCTTCGGCCGCTGGACGCTCGACAACTCCCCGGCCTTCGTCGCCATGGACATGATGTCGAGAATGTTCTCGCCCTATGACCTCAATCCGGGCGGCCTCAACCCGCTGCGCGGCATCCTGCAGAAATATGTCAACGTCGATCATCTGGTCAAAAGCGAGGTCAAGCTGTTCGTGACGGCGACCAATGTCGCGACCGGCCAGCCGCGCATCTTCCGCAATGCGGAGATCTCGGCCGACGCGCTGCTGGCCTCTGCCTGCCTGCCGACCATGTATCAGGCCATCGAGATCGACGGCGAAGCCTACTGGGACGGCGGCTATTCCGGCAATCCGACGATCACGCCGCTGGTGCAGAACTGTAAGTCGCAGGACACCATTCTGGTCCAGATCAATCCCGTGCGCCGGCCCGAGCCGCCCCGCCGGGCGCGCGATATCATGACCCGGCTCAACGAGATTTCCTTCAACGCGGTGTTGCTGGAAGAGCTGCACATGATCGCGGTCCTGCAGCAGGTGGCCGATCCGGGCACCAGCGAAGGGGCGCTGTGGGCCAACATGCGCATTCATCGCATCGCGTCCGAAAAGGCCATCCGGCTCGGCTATTCCTCCAAGCTGAACGCGGAGTGGACCTTCCTGAAGATGCTGCGCGACGAAGGGCGCCGCACCGCCGAAGCCTTCCTCATCGAGCATGGCAACGATCTCGGCCAGCGCTCCACAATGAACGTCCAGGACTTCATCAAGGGAAACTGACGGATGGGTCTGCTCGGTATCATCGTCGCCCTCGTCCTGCTGCTGTGGCTGGCCTATCGCGGCTGGACCATCCTGCTGCTGGCCCCGATTGCCGCCATTATCGCTGCCGCCTTTGCCGGTGAGCCGCTGCTGGCGCACTGGACGCAGACGTTCATGTCGAACGGCGCGGCGTTCATTGCCCAGTTCTTTCCGCTGTTCCTGCTGGGCGCGCTGTTCGGCAAGATCATGGATGACAGCGGCTCGGTGACGGTGATCGCCGATCGCCTGACCTATCGTCTCGGTTCCTCGCGCGCCATTCTCGCGGTGGTGCTGGCGGGCGCCATCGTCACCTATGGCGGCGTCAGCCTGTTCGTCGCCTTCTTCGTGCTGGCGCCCATGGCGACGGCGCTGTTCCGCTCTGCGGGCATTCCGCGCCGCCTCATGCCGGCGGCGATTGCGCTGGGCACCTCCACTTTCACCATGTCGGCCATGCCCGGCACGCCTTCCATCCAGAACGCCATTCCCATGCCGTTCTTCGGCACGACGCCGTTCGCCGCTCCGGGCCTCGGCATCATCGCGTCTGTGGTGATGTTTGCTTTCGGCATGTGGTGGCTGAAGCGGGCGGAGACGAAGGCGCGTGCGGCGGGCGAGGGCTTTGGCGCCGACGAGAAGGTGGTGGATCTGGAGGAAGTCGCCGACGACGACTTCGTGCGCTCGCGGGCCACCGGCTCGCAGTCCTTCGACACGGCCGAGATGGTGCACGGGGAAGACGCCGCGAATGTGCCGCCGGTGTGGTCGGCGGTGGCGCCGCTGGTGGTGGTGATCATCGTCAACCTGCTGATGTCGCTCGTCATCCTGCCGCGCATGGACGTCAGCTTCCTCGCCGAGCAACGTTTCGGTCAGGTAACGCTTTCCGCCGTCGGCGGCGTCTGGTCGGTGGCCACCGCCCTGCTGGCGGCTATCCTGACGGCGCTGGCACTGAACTTCCGTCGCCTGAAGAACATTCGCGCCACCATCGATGCCGGCGCCAACGCCTCGGTGCTGCCGGTGTTCGCGGTGGCCAGCCTCGTCGGCTTCGGTGCCGTGGTGGCGGCCATGCCGGCCTTCGAGATCGTCAAGCAGTGGGTGCTGGGCATCGAAGGCGGGCCGCTGGTGTCGCTCGCCATCGCCACCAACATTCTGGCTGCGCTGACGGGCTCCGCCTCCGGCGGCCTGACCATCGCGCTGGAAGCGCTCGGGCAGTCCTATATGGAGATCGCCCACCAGACCGGTCTCGACCCGGCGCTGATGCACCGCGTGGCGGTGATCGGTTCCGGCACCCTGGACAGCCTGCCCCATAATGGCGCGGTGGTGACCCTGCTGGCGGTGTGCGGCTCGACCCATGCCAAGAGCTATTTCGACATCGTCATGGTGGCCGTCGTCAGTGCCATTCTGGCGCTGATCACGGTGATCGTGCTCGGTACGGTGTTCGGTTCGTTCTGAAAGCGCGGCGCGGCGGGTTTCCCCCGCCGGCGCTTTGCGGCATAGAGCAGATGGGCGGCGCGCTTTTCCGGCAGCGGCAGGGCGCGCCGCCGCTTTTTGTTCAGGCAGGGCCGGACAGGGCGGGGGCGCCGCCGGAGCCTGCGTTCCGGGCTGTGCGCGTCAGCACCGCATCACCTCCGCTCCGCCGCCGCGCCGGCGGCCGGGCCAGCAGGGCAGGCTCATGACGGCTACAACGATCCAGTTTTCCGGCCTCGTCACCTTCTCCATCGCCATTCTCGTCTATTTCGCCGGCGCCGGCCTCAACAAGGCGATCAAGCCGCTCGCGCGCTGGAATATCCCCGAGGCCGTCACCGGCGGCATGCTGGCGGCCCTGCTCACCCTCGTCGTGCATCAGGTTTTCAGCACGGCGGTGTTCTTCGATCTTCAGGCGCGCGACATGCTGCTGCTCTATTTCTTCAGCGGCATCGGCCTCAATGCGCGGCTGTCGGATCTGGCGACGGGCGGCAAACCGCTGGTAATCCTGATCGCGCTCACGGTCTGCTATCTGGTGCTGCAGAACCTGATCGCGCTGGGCTCGGTGGCCGCGCTCGGCCTGCCGGCGGGGCTGGCGCCACTGCTGGGGTCCGTCTCGCTGGTGGGCGGTCATGGCACCACCATCGCGTGGGCGCCGATCATCGCCGCCCGCTTCAACCTTGGCGGCGCCATGGAGGTCGGCATCGCGGCGGCGACCCTCGGTCTGGTGGTGGCGAGCCTCATGGGCGGTCCGATCGCCGGCTTCCTCCTGAAGCGGTATCGCCTCGAGGGGCCGAGCACGCCCGATCCGGTGGTCGGCCTGCAGGACAACGAACGGGGCGCCGAGGCTGGCAAGATCACCTATGTCGATATCCTGTCCACGCTTCTGGTGCTGAACGTTGCCATCATGCTCGGCCTCGTGCTGGACGCGCTGATGGAGGCCGTGCCGGTCAAGCTGCCGCTGTTCGTGCTGTGCCTGCTGTCGGCGATTTTCATCACCAACACGGTGCCGAAGGTGCTGAAGCGCGTGCCGTGGCCCACGCGCACCCGCGCGCTGGCGCTCATCAGCGACCTGTCGCTGAAGATCTTCCTCGCCATGTCGCTGATGAGCATGCAGCTTTGGACGCTGGGCGGCCTTGGCGTGGCGCTGGTGATCGTGCTGGCCCTGCAGGCGCTGGGGGCGGCGATCTACATCCTGTTCGTGGTGTTCCCGGCCATGGGGCGCAATTATCAGGCGGCGGTGCTGGCGGCTGGCTTCACCGGCATCAGCCTCGGCGCCACCCCCACGGCCATCGCCAACATGCAGGCCATCACCCAGCGCTTCGGCCCGTCCCACATGGCGTTCCTGGTGGTGCCCACATGACGGCTGTGACGAAAGTGCATGGTCCGGCGCCCACGGCCTTCATCATCCTGCCGCTGGTGTCGGCCTTCTTCATCGATATCGTCAACGCCTTCGCCATCGGCTTCATGGTCAGCTGAAGGCCAGCCGGGCCTTGTCAGTTGCGGCCGGCGGTGAACACGATGAACGGTGCCGTCACCACGTTGCCCACGGCCTTGGCCACATCGTGGGCAACGTCGCCGCCGGTGAAGGTCTCCTCGTCGATCGACTGGCCGGCGATGAGGCGCTCGCCCAGAAGGCGGACCACCGGCGGGCTGTTGGCGAACTGGCCGTGGTTCAGCGCATCGCCGCTTTCGACCTGCGACAGGTCGATGATGACGATGCCGGTGGCGTCGCTGAGGTGGGCGGCCTTTTCGTCCTGCGTGAAATCCACCGCGCCGACGCGCGCCACGCGCCCGGCGATGAGCGAGGAGAGGCGCAACGCCCGGTCGCGGTGCGACACGAAGATGGTGATCTGCGGCCGGGCCGGTCCCATCTCCGTCACCTGCCGGCGGAAGACATCGATATCGAGGTCAGGCGAGGCCAGAATCACATTGGAGACCTTGGCCGGCACGCGCCCGTTCTGCAGCGCGATCTGGCGCAGGGCCTCCACCGTCAGCCATGCGCCCATGGAGTGGGCCAGCACCACGACATCGTCCACCTCGGGACTGGCGGCCGCCGCGCGGATCACGTCAGCCAGATCGGTGCGCGAGAAATTGGTGCTTTCGCGGTCGAAATTATAATGCAGCACCCGCCCGCGCGATGGCCATGTGAACAGTACCGGCACCACGTCGCTGCCCATGTCGTGCACCAGTTGGGCATAGGTGAAAACCGCCACGTCGAAACGGGTGTTGAAGCCGTGCACGAAGATCAGCACCCGGCGCTTGTTGCCCTTGACCGCGCGGAACCAGCCCGGCACCTGCTGCGGGCTGAGGGCGCTGGTGCTGCTGATGGCGAAGCTGCGGCGCGGGTCGATGTGGCGCGGGTTCGGCCACTGCACCGTGCCAACCGGGCGCTCGGGCGGAATGGACACCACGAGATTGGTGAAACGCACCTTGTCGCCGCGCTCGCCGGAGAACAGCACCGCCGGATCGTCGCTGGGGGCCCGGGTGGTGGCTGCCAGCATGTCCACCGTGGCGCTGCCGGGCGGCGGTGCGCCGACCGGCGTCATCACGCCCTCCGGCCGGCTGCTGCAGGCGGCGAGCGTCAGGAGCATCAGCACCGCCACGAGGGCGACCGGCGGGCGAAAGGGGGCAAGCGCCATGGGCTGCATGGTCTCCGGGCTGTGCGGGGCAGGCGTTTCCTGTGGGCGCGCTTATCCGTGGCTGTCCCGGTGGCGTGTTGCTTCCGGCTTCCCTTGGTAGAACAGCGCCGGCGCTGCGAAAAGCCCCCGTCGGGCCGGCTGCGGCAGTCGGCAGGCTTGGCAGCAGCCCGGCTATCACGGAAATCTGAGGTGCATTCTGCCGCCGGTGCTGAAAAGCCGGCGACAGCGGCCGGAACCCCGGCCATACCCGCTTCCTTCCCAGGACGCCTCTGTCCGCCCCGGCAAGGCCGGCCCGGGCGCCGGCAGGCAGAAAGACCCATGCAATGACCAGTTCTGTCCGGGATATCGCTATTTCCCTGCGGGATATAAAGACGTTCTTCCGCGAACCCGAGGTCGATCCCTTCGAGGGCGAGAGCATCGATCTCTCGGGCATCGAGCAGATCATGGATGCCATGAAAGCGGAACAGGGATGGCGGCGGATGGATTTCCGCGTCACGGTCTCGCTGCCCGCGAAGTGCGGCCATGCGGACTATATCGACCAGCTTCCGCAGGCCCTCCAGCTTTATTGCGATCGCCACATTCTCTATGACCGCCGGCGTATCCGCGAGATCTTCAACGAAGGCCGCCGGGCATTGCGCGTCGGCATCGTTTTCCTGCTGGTGTGCGTGGGCCTGTCGGCGCTGTTCGATTCGTTTCTGGGCCACGAGACCGTGCTCGGCAGCACCCTGTCGGAAGGGCTCATGATCGCCGGCTGGGTCGGGCTCTGGCACCCTTGCGAACTGCTGCTCTATTCGTGGTGGCCGCACCGGCAGGACATCCGCCTCTACAAGAAGATCAGGACGATGGAAATCGTCGTCCGGCGCGATGCGGAAAAGCCGGCGCGCCCGGCCTGACCCCGACACAGCACGGCAACGAGCCGGCAAAAAGGAGCGCGCCGATGACCGGCGACACGACAACCCGGATTTTTACCGGCATCCTCGCGGCGTTGGCCGTCGGGGCGGCCCTGATGGCGATGCAGTCGCTGCTCGCCCCCATCGCCTTTGCGCTTTATGTCGTGGCCATCGTCTGGCCATTGCAGGCCCGCCTGCAGCGGCACATGGCCATGGGGCCGGCGGTGGCGCTGACGATCGTCGTCACGCTGGTGGTGGTCAGCGGCATCGTTTCGATGGTGGTCTGGGCGCTGACCCATGTCGGCCAGTGGCTGCTTGCCAATGCCGGCCGCTTTCAGGTGCTGTACGGGCAGGCCCACGACTGGCTGGAGGGCCACGGCTTCCTGATCGGTTCGCTGGTTGCCGACACCTTCGACGTGCGCTGGATGCTGCGCATCGTGCAGGAGCTTTCCTCCCTGCTGCACAGTCTCGGCAGCTTTCTGGTGGTGATGTTCCTGTTCGTGCTGCTGGGGCTTCTGGAGGTGCCGGCATTCCGCTCGCAGGTCGCGGCGCTGAAGCAGCGCGAGGCGGGCACGTTCATGATCGTTGCCGGCCGCGATATTGCCGCCAAGCTGCAGAAGCACGTCAAGGTGCGCACGCTGATGAGCATCGCCACCGGCGTGGTGGTTTGGGCCTTCACGCTGGCGTCCGGGCTGGAGCTGGCAATGGCGTGGGGCGTCATTGCCTTTACGATGAACTATATTCCGTTCATCGGGCCGTTCGTGGCCACCTTCCTGCCCACGGTGTTCGCGCTGG
>DAIPYB010000120.1:0-7240 GCA_036782955.1 Pseudoxanthobacter sp.
GTTTTTTTCTCCCCCATCACGCCACCACGCGTTTCAATCCACGCCCCCGTGAGGGGGCGACCCACTCAGGATAACGGATTGTCGCCGCAGGAGAAATGGGGGGCTTTGCGCGAACCGGAGGGTGCGTGGGTGTTTGCGGCCATAAGACGGTGGCTTTGGTTTCTTAATATCCTGCGGGCGTTGGGGAATGTTGCTGCGCGAACCTCACCGGAAAACGGCGGGGGCTTCCGGTTCGCGCACGGTGGACAGAACGGCTGAATAGCAGGCGTCCGCTCTTCAGCCGGAACGGGCATTGGAGGAGCGCGGCGGGGTGGCGGGGGCCGGGCCGAAGACGCTGTGGCCGCCATAGGCCGGCGATGCCGCGCGCTCCGTGGCGACGAAATCGTCGAAAGACGGGCCGTCCGCCGTCCGTTCCAGATGCCGCGCCTGCTCATCCAGCCGGCGGATGGCTTCCAGCCGCTCATCGTTGCCGAGGCGGGCCTGTTCCATCGCCCGTTTCAGGACAGAGATGGTCTCATCCATCACCTTAGTCGCCACCGGATAGGGGTGACTGTCCTTGCCACCGTGAGCAAGCGAAAAGCGAGCGGGATCGTCGAAACGGCAGGGCGTTCCGTGCACCACCTCGGCCACCATCGCCAACGCCGAAACGGTGCGGGCGCCGACGCCGGGCACCGCCAGAAGGCCGGCGAAATCGCGCGGGCCGGCATCTGCGGCCGCAGCCAGCGCGCCATGCAGGCGCCGCATCATTACATCGCCTGCCACCACCTCGTGACGGGCGGGCATGACGAGATGCGGCAGCAGCGGTTGCTCCGGCCGGGCAACGGTGCGCCCTTCCAGAACGGCAACCTCGCGCACGATGCCATCCGGGCCCAGCCCGTCCAGAAGCGCGATCTGGCTGCGGCGCGCGGCCGCCGCCCGCCGGTCGGTGAGATTGACGATCCGCCCCAGCCGTTCGCCCTCGATGGCACTGTGGGGCGCCTCAACGAAGCTCTTCAGCCCCTCGGAAAGCCAATGATAGCGGCGCGCCAGACGGCTGTCGCCGTTCATGCCCTGCTGCACCACCACCCACTTGCCGTCGTCGGCAACGATGAAGCCATGCAGATAGAGATCGAAGCCGTCCTGAATGGCGGCGCTGTCCACCTTGGCCACCATGCGGCTGGCCGCGGCCAGCGCCGCACCATCGAAACCGGCGCGCTCGCCGGCCGCTGTCAGTTCGGCCGGGGTCTGGCGCGAATGGCGCCCGCGCCCGCCGCAGACATGCAGGCCCAGTTCGTCGGACACCGGCTCCAGCCCGCGCTTCAGAGCACCGATGACCGACGTGGTGATGCCGGACGAATGCCAGTCCATGCCCATCACCGCCCCGAACGACTGGAACCAGAACGGATGCGACAGGCGGCGCAGGAACTCGTCGCGGCCGTAATGATGCACGATGGCTTCGGCGATGACCCGGCCAAGCCGCGTCATGCGCTGGCCCAGCCACGCCGGAACCCGCCCGGAATGAAGCGGCAGATCGGCGCTGCCCGCCCGTCTGGCCATCGCCCGCCTCCCTGCCGTCAGCCGGGAAAGGCTGCGGCGTAGATTTCCGGGCGAAACCCGACGATGATGCGGCCGCCGGCTTCCAGAACCGGCCGGCGGATCATGGATGGCTGGGCCAGCATCAGGCCAATCGCCTTGTCGCGGGTCAGGTCCGCGCGCTCATCCTCCGGCAGCTTGCGGAAAGTGGTGCCGGAGCGGTTGAGAATGGCTTCCCAGCCGGCCTCGTCGGCCCAGCCGGCCAGCTTCTCGCGCGTGATCCCCGCCTTGCGATAATCGTGGAACACGGCCTCGATACCATGGTCGGACAGCCAGGTGCGCGCCTTCTTCATGGTGTCGCAGTTAGGGATGCCGTAGATGGTGATGGTCATCGGAATATGCGTTCCTGCCTGGTTCGGGCTGCCGGCGGAGCACGATCGGCGAACCCTTCGTTCCCTTTTCGCCCCCTTTGCCGCAGGAGACAAGATCGTGGCCACACCCTGTCCTGCCATAAAGAGCCCCGCTCCCCGCGCCCGGCCGCGTTTTCTGGCCGCAGCCGCGGCGTTCCTCGTGATCGCGTTTGCCGGCGCACCGGCCCGGGCGGAAGATGCCGCCGCAGTTGCCGCGCGCTTCACCGCGGCCGCCGGCTGGAGCCAGCGGGCGATGGCAAAGGTAGAGCCGGCCGCGCGCGGCGCCACCACCGCCGGCCCGGTGACGGCCGCCCTCATCCTGACCGACGCACTCGACGTGCCCGTGCCACGCATGCGCGAATGGCTGACCTATGGCGCGGTCGGGGCCACCGCCGCCGGCGCACCGGTGCAGCTGGCGCTGATCGAGGTGAACCGCTTCAATCTCGGCCCCGCCATCCGCAAGATGACCATCGAGGAATTCGGCGATGCCGCCGACCCGGCCGATTTCGGCCTCGGCCCGCATGTCGGCTGGCGTTTCGTGTTCCAGAGCGGCGATGGTGGCGCGGTCCGGCTGATCGCCGCCGCGCGCCGCACTTACAGCGATGCCGAGGCAGCCCGCCTGCGCTGCGACGGCCAGAGCTGCCTGTCGCTCGATGGCGAAGACGCCCGCAAATGGCAGGAGATGAAGGCCCCGGCCCTGCCGTGGACCCGATCCGTCGGCGGCAAGGGCATTGAGGAGCAGGCAAGCCCGGCACGGTCGGCAGCGGATCTGCTGGCGGTCGCGGGCCTGCTGCGTGCGGCCGGTGGAAAGCCGCAGTGGCGTGCGCCAGAGGTGCCTGAGGCGGGCCGGCCCGGCGAACCGTTCCTGTTCGTGCTGACGGAACGCGATCTTTCCAACGAGACCTATATTGCCACGGTGCTCGGCCTGACGCGGCTCAACGACGATGCGCTGAGCGCACAGTGGTGGCGCCGGCTCGATTTCGGCGGCGAGCCGGCCACCTTCTATAAAGCCCCGGTCAGCCGCCGACGCTGAGGCCGCTCACAGATAGCGGCCGCCGCGCTGCAGGACCTCGATTTTGTAGCCATCGGGGTCCTGAACGAAGAAGAATGCCGCGCGCCCCGCCCCGCCCGGCAGGTCGAAACCCTTGAGATCACCGGGATTGAGGCCAGCGGCCCGGAAACGCTCGTGCTCGGCGGCGAGATCGTCCACGCTGACCGCCATGTGGCCATAGCCGTCGCCGTGGGTATAAGGCTCGGTGCGGCCGTGGTTGATGGTCAGCTCCAGTTCGAACGGACAATCCACCCCCGCCAGATAGACCAGCGTGAAGCCATCGAACGCGAAGCGACCGGTAACCTGCAGCCCGAAGGCCTTCTCATAAAAGGCGACGGACCGTGCCTCGTCGAGCACGCGAATCATCATGTGAATGATCTTGGCCACGGCAACTCCTCTGCCTTCCCCTTGAACCCGCCATCCGGGTGACGGCCGGCACGGCCGGCTTTATGGCCCCGGACCGGGCCAGCCACAAGCAGCGATGCTCAGGCGACGACGTTGCGCGGCGTTCCGGCCTGAAAGGCCTCGATGTTGCCGATCAGCTGATCGGCCAGCGCCTGCATAGCCTCAAGGCTCGCCCATGCCACATGGGGGGTGAGGATGAAATCCGGCCGGCCCACCAGCTTCATCAGCGGATGATCCGGCGGTGGCGGCTCGGCGGTGGCGACATCGAAACCGGCCCCGGCAATCTGGCCGCGCTCCAGCGCCTCGCCCAGCGCGACCTCATCGACCAATCCGCCGCGACCGGTATTGATAATCAGCGGGCGGCGTTCCATCTGCGCGAATTCCGCCGCGCCGATCATGCCCCGTGTCTCCGGCCGCAACGGCGCGTGCAGGGTGATGATGTCGCTGGTCTTCAGCACAGTTTCGAACGGCGTGTAGAGCGAACCCATGCCGGCCCGCCCCTTGTGCGCGGCAAACAGCACCTTCAGCCCGAATGCGTCCGCCGCTCGCGCCACCGCCCGGCCCAGCACGCCGTCGCCGATGATGCCGAGGGTAGAACCGGCGAGATCGCGGATGGGATAGTCGAAGAAACAGAACTGCCCGGCCTGCTGCCAGCGTCCGGCCTGCACCGCCTGATGATAGGCGACGATGGACCGGCGCAAGGCGAAGATCAGCGCGAACGTATGCTCCGGCACGGTGTGGACGGCATAATTACGGATATTGCTGACCACGATGCGTCGCGCCCGGCAGGCGGCGAGATCAACCATATCCGTACCGGTGGCCGCCACCGCCACCATTTTGAGGCCCGGCGCCGCCGCGATGACGGCGGCCGGCAGCGGCACCTTGTTGGTGATCACGATATCGGCACCGGCGATGCGCGCCGCCGTCTCATCCGGCGCGGTGCGATCATAGACCGTCAGGTCGTGGCCGAAGGCGGGTGCCCGCAGTTTCACCTGCGGCGCGATGGTATCGCGGTCGAGCATGACGATGCGCGGGCGGGCGGGCGCGGCAGAAGCCGGATCGAGAGCCGGATCGGACATGGGCGTTGGCATCCTGCCGGCAGTCCGCCCGGGCCGGTCGTGTCTTTGCGCAGAAAAAAGCGGACAGCCCTTAAGTGCCTGCTTTTCCGCGCCGGATCAATTTGCGGCTTCCGCCTGCGCTCAGCTTTCGCGGAAAGCCCGCGCGATCTGGTCGGCCAGCGGCTTGGTCAGATAGGACAGCACCGTGCGGTCGTCGGTGTGGATGAACACTTCCACCGGCATGCCGGCGATCAGCTTGAGCTTGCCGAGCTCGGCCAGCGCACCGGGCGGAATGGTGATGCGGACGGTGTAGAATGACAGACCCGTCTTGGGGTCCTGCACCAGATCCGGCGAGACCCTCTCCACCTTGCCCAGAACCTCCGGCGTGGTTCGCGCGTTGAAGGCGGAAAAGCGCAGCAGCGCCTCGAGCCCGTCGTGGATCTGGTCGATGTCCTGCGGCGCGATGCGGGCATCGACGCTCAGGGCATCTGAGGTCGGCACCACCAGCATCAGCTGTTCGCCCGCGCCCACGACGCCGCCGATGGTATGCACCGAGAGTTCGTGCACCACGCCGTCCTGCGGGGCGCGGATGTCGATGCGCGTCAGTTCGTCCTGCGCGGCGATGCGCTGCTCGCCCAGCTTGCTGATTTCCGTGCGCACGTCCGACAGTTCCTTCGCCACCTCGGAACGCATGTCCTGATCGACCTGAATGGATTGCAGGTTGATTTCGGCGATACGACCGCGGGCCGCCGCGATGGAAGCAATCAGATCGCCACGCTCGCCCTTGAGGCGGGCCTCGTCGCGCTGCAGCGCCACAACGCGGGTGAACTGCACGAGACGCTGCTTCCACAGCGATTCGACGCCGCTCAGTTCCTCGCCGATCAGCGCGATCTCGCGTTCCTTGGCGCGCGACTGTTCCTCAAGGCCGCCGATCTGCTGCTCAAGCTGGGCGACACGCTCGTTCAGCTGCGCCTTCTGGCCATCGCGGGCCTCGCGGCGCAGTTCGAACAGCCGCGTTTCCGCCTTCATCAGCCGGCTGACGTCGGGGTCGTCCGCCCGCCCGGTCAACGACGGCGGAAAAGCGACGCGGGTGTCGCCCTCGCGCTCGGCCTGCAGGCGGGCTTCGCGGGCCTGCATCTCGTCCAGGTTCCGGGTAATGAGGCCAAGCTGGGCGCGGGCGCGGGTATCGTCGAGGCGCGCCACGACCTCGCCCGCCTTGACGTGGCTGCCGTCATCCACATTCAGGGCGGCAATGACGCCGCCCGAGGGATGCTGCACCTTCTTGACGTTGGAATTGACCACCAGAACGCCGGATGCAATCACCGCACCGCTGATCTGGGTGGTCGCCGCCCAGCCGCCGACGCCGAACACCAGAGCGATGACCGCGACGACCGCGACGATTCCGTGCCAGCGCAGCGAGTGCTGGCTGGCCGAGCGGGCGGCAGCGGCCGGGCGACCCTTTCCGCCGCCGGACGGCACCGGAGCGCTGCCCGCAGGCGCGGGCGACACGGGGGCGAGCGCGCCGGGGCCGCCGGCTTCTGCCGATTTCTTCATGGCCGAGCCATCCTTGCCCAACATCGTCACACCCCGTCGTGCCGGGCCTCGCCGGTGTGGCCCGGCGACCGCACCACATGCACCGGCGGCTGCGGCGGCGCCCCCGGGGCAGGCCGCGCCATGGTGCGCTGGCCGGGTTGCAGGCGGGCCAGCACCTCATCGCGCGGGCCGATCATCTGCATGCGCCCGTCGGCGATCACCAGAACATGATCCACGGTGGCGAGCGCGCTGGGGCGGTGGGCAATGAGCACCACGATGCCGCCACGGCTGCGCACTGCCTGAACCGCCTGATTGAGCGCGTCCTCACCAAGGGCATCGAGATGGGCGTTCGGCTCATCCAGAACCACGAGGAAGGGGTCGCCATAAAGGGCTCGCGCCAGACCGACACGCTGGCGCTGCCCGCCCGAAAGGGCGGTGCCGCCTTCACCCACGGGGGTGTCATAACCCTTCGGCAGGCGGGTGATCATTTCATGCACACCGGCGGAGCGCGCGGCGGCGATCACCGCCGCATCGTCGCGCGCGGGATCGAAGCGGGCGATGTTGTCGGCTACCGTCCCCTCGAACAGCACCACGTCCTGCGGCAGGTAGCCGATATGGTGGCCGAGGGCATCGCTGTCCCACTGGTCGAGCGCCGCACCGTCAAGGCGGACCGTACCGTGCACCGGCGTCCAGATGCCCACCAGCGCCCGCGCCAGCGACGACTTGCCCGAACCGCTCGGCCCCACGATGCCCAGCCCGGCCCCGGCGGCGAGGCGGAAGCCGACCTCGCTGACCACGGGCGCCTGCCCGCCCGGCGGCACCACGGAAAGCCCTTCCACCACCAGGCTCTGGCGCGGGGCCGGCAAGGCGGTGGGCATGGGACGATCCGGAAAGGCAAGCAGCAGGTCGTTCAGGCGCCGCCAGCTGACGCGTGCGCTCTGGAAGCCTTTCCAGTTCGCCACGGCCAGTTCCACCGGCGCCAGCGCGCGGGCGGTGATGATGGAGGCGGCGATGATGACGCCGGCCGTCGCATCCTGCTGAATGACCAGAAAGGCGCCCACGCCCAGCACACAGGACTGCACCAGCATGCGCAGCACCTTGCTCATCGCGCCCAGTCCGCCGGCGCGATCCGCCGCCTTCTGGTTCGCAGCCAGATAGTCGCCATTGACCCGCGCCCACATGCCCGAAACCCGCCCCCGCATGCCGAGCGCCAGCACGATATCGGCATTGCGCCGGGCGGCATCGGCCAGAACGGCACGGCGGCCGGCAAG
>DAIPYB010000121.1:0-1349 GCA_036782955.1 Pseudoxanthobacter sp.
CAGCCGGGCGCCACCGCGCCGCAGCCGCCGGTTGCCCGCCGCGCCCCCGAGGCGCCGCGCGCGGCCCATGCGCCGGCCCCCGCGGCCCCGTCCCAGCCGGCCGCGCCGGCTCCGCGCCCGGCCGCCCCGGTGCGCCGCCCGGCAGCGGCTGCCGGTGCGCCCGATGCCGGCCCTGCCGCTACACCGGCGGCCCACATTTCTGCTCCCCACGGCTCTGCTGCTCCGGCCCCGGAGACGGGACGCGCGGCCACGCCGGACGTTGCGCCGCAGCCGGCCGCGCCCGTTGCGCAGCCCCGTGCCGAGGCGCCGCGCGCGCCGCTGCGCCCGCCGGGACACATCACCGCGCCGTCGGTGGACGATGGCCGCGAGGACAACAGCTGGGTCGACAGCGACCACATGCCGGTGCAGGACGACACCCCGACGGTGCTGCCGCGCCGCAAGGGCCGTCGCACGCTGGCCGCCATCGCCGCCGGCATCGTGGTGATCGCCGCCGGCCTGTGGTTCGAGCGCGACACGCTGACCGGGCTGTTCGCGCCTTCCGCGCCGCAGACTGCCTCGGCGCCCGCTTCCGCGCCGGAACCTGCCGAGGCGCCGCCGGCGCCCGCGGGCGGCGAGGCGCAGCAGCCGAAGATCGCCGACCGCGTGCCGATGGATAATCCGCCGGCCGCCCCCGCCGCGCCCGATGCCGGGCAGAGCGCCCCGGCGCCCGCCCAGCCTGCACCGGCCCCCGCAGCGCCGGCGACAGCCGATGCCGCGCCGGCAGCCGCCCCCGCCACGGACAGCCCGCCCGCCGCGCCCGCCGAGGCGCCCGGGCCTGCGTCGGTGGAGCTGATCGAGGAAGGCGCCGCCCCGGGTACGCAGGGCGGCGAATTCAGCGGCACCGTGAAGTGGGCGATGACGCGTGAATCGATCGGCGGCGGCGCGCCGGAACCGATCGTGCGCACGACCATCGAGATTCCCGCGCGCTCGATGAAGGTGACGCTGGTCTTCCGCAAGAACCGCGACGCGGCGTTGCCGGCGAGCCACCTGATCGAGGTCGCCTTCGATCTCGGGCCGAAATTCAACGGCGGCGGCATCGCCAACGTGCCCGGCATCATCATGAAGGAAACCGCTAATGCCCGCGGCGACGCGCTGATCGGCGCTTCGGCGAAGGTTTCCAATGGCTTGTTCTGGATCGCGTTGTCTTCCTCGCCGGCCGACAGCCAGCGCAATCTCGACCTGCTGCGCACCCGTGAATGGATCGACGTTCCGATCCTGTTCACCAACGGCAAGCGCGCCATCATGACCATCCGCAAGGGCGAGACCGGCGACAAGGCCGTGGACGATGCCCTTGCCGCATGGGCGGGGAA
>DAIPYB010000121.1:1449-7238 GCA_036782955.1 Pseudoxanthobacter sp.
CTGACCCGGCCGGCTTGCGGCCATAGGCCGGGAACTGACCCGGCCGGCTTGCGGCCATAGGCCGGGAACTGACCCGGCCGGCTTGCGGCAACGACGGGATGAATCAAAACGCCCGGGCCGTATGGTCCGGGCGTTTTGATTCAGGGCCGGCCTTCCGTTCCGGCCGGGCCGGCCCGCGCGGTCGTCAGCCCCCGGTGCGTGCCCGGATGCGGTCGGCCAGCTTTTGCAGCGATTTGAGGTTGCGGGCCGTGCCGTGTTCCATCGCGGCGAGGCGGAGCCGGCTGCGGCCCATGCCGGACGGATAGTGGATATAGAGGAGGCCAGCGTCACCGCCGGCGACCTGCTCGTCGGCCTGACCGCGCAGGCCTTCGGCGGGGTCCGCCGGCCGTCCTTGCGGCGCGAACAGCACGGCGACGCGGTCGCCCGGTGCCTGCGGGAAGGGATTGCCGGCGAGCGCGGCAAGAATGTCGGCGCCGGTTCTGACGATGACGCCGGTTGCCTGCCCGGTTTCGCGCAGCAGCGCCTGTTCCAGCGCGGCGCCGGCCGCTTCCGGCGTGGCGGTGCTTTCAAAGATGAGGTTGCCGCTGGCCAGAAGGGTTTCCGCCGCCTCCAGGCCGGCCCCGGCGGCAAGCGCGCGCAGCCGGTCCATTGGCAGGCGGCCGTGGCCGCCGACATTGACCGCCCGGATCAGGGCAACGAGGAGGGGCATGTCCACAAGTCTCCCGTCGCGTCACTCATCGTTGAAAAAGCCCATCTGGTCGCCCGGCAGGCGGGCGGGCGGGGCCATGCCGAGATGGTGGAAGGCCGCGGGGGTGAGCATGCGGCCGCGCGGGGTGCGCTGGGTCAGGCCCTGCTGGATGAGATAGGGCTCGACGATTTCCTCCAGCGCATCGCGCGGTTCGGAGAGGGCGGCGGCGATGGTCTCGATGCCGACCGGCCCGCCGCCATAATGCTCGGCGATGACCCGCAGGTAGCGACGGTCGAGGCTGTCGAGCCCGGCGGCATCGACCTCCAGCCGCAGCAGTGCCTTGTCGGCGATTTCGCCGTCGATGGCGCTCTTGCCCGCGACGATGGCGAAGTCCCGCACCCGGCGCAGCAGGCGCCCGGCGATGCGCGGCGTTCCGCGCGCGCGGCGGGCGATTTCCGCCGCGCCGTCCTCGGTCATGCCGATGCCGAACAGTCGCGCACCGCGCGAGACGATGGCCTGCAATTCGGCCGGGCTGTAGAACTCCAGCCGGATCGGAATGCCGAAGCGGTCGCGCAGCGGATTGGTCAGCAGGCCCAGCCGCGTGGTGGCACCGACCAGCGTGAAACGGGCCAGATCGATGCGCACGGAGCGCGCCGCCGGCCCTTCGCCGATGATGAGGTCGAGCACGAAATCCTCCATGGCCGGATAGAGGATTTCCTCCACCGCCGGCGACAGCCGGTGGATTTCGTCGATGAACAGGACGTCGCGGTCTTCCAGAT
Source organism: Pseudoxanthobacter sp. (assembly GCA_036782955.1). Lineage (GTDB taxonomy): Bacteria > Pseudomonadota > Alphaproteobacteria > Rhizobiales > Segnochrobactraceae > Pseudoxanthobacter. The sequence goes on from DAIPYB010000121.1 coordinate 2,917, forward strand.
TGGTGAGCAGGGCGGCGAGATCGCCGGCCTTGGCGATGACCGGGCCGGCGGTGGCCTTGAAGGCGGTGCCCAGTTCACGCGCCACGATCTGAGCAAGCGTTGTCTTGCCCAGCCCCGGCGGGCCGACCAGCAGCACATGGTCCAGAGCCTCGTGACGGGTGCGGGCGGCTTCGATGAAGACCGACAGGTTCTCGCGTGCCCGCGCCTGACCGATGAACTCGGTCAGCTGCTGCGGGCGCAGGGCTACATCGGTGTCGCCCGCCTGCTCGGCGCCGCCCACCATGCGGCCGGTTGCCTCCGGCTCCTTCAGCCGGCCGCGCATGGGTGCCGCGCCCGCGCCGCCATTGCCGCCGCCACGTCCGCTGCCTTGTGGGCGACCGCTCACCGTGCCAGCTCCTTCACTGCGAGAGTTCCTTCAGACCGTGACGGATCAGCGAGGCGGTGGTTGCCTCCGGGCCGATGGTCTTGCGCGCGGCGGCGACCGCGCCACGGGCCTGAACCTCGGCATAGCCCAGATTGACGAGGGCGGAAACCGCGTCGGCCATCGCCAGGTCGCCCTCGGGGACGGCGCCGGCACCGGCAAGGATGGCGGCCGGTGCATCGTGGGGCGGGGCGAGGGCCTTGAGTTCCGTCACCAGCCGCTCGGCCAGCCGCTTGCCGACGCCCGGCACCCGCGTCAGGCTGGTCTGGTCCTTCAGCGCGATGGCCGTGGCCAGATCGCCCGCGCCCAGCACGCCCAGAATGGCCAGCGCCACCTTCGCGCCCACGCCCTGAACCGTGCAAAGCTGGCGGAACCAGCCGCGCTCGCCCGCGGTGGCGAAGCCGTAGAGGCGGATCATGTCCTCGCGCACCACGGTCTCGATCACGAGGCTGGTCCGTTCGCCTGTCTTCGGCAGGTTGCCGAGCACGCGCACCGGGCAGAAAACCTCGTAGCCGACGCCGCCGACATCGAGCACCACATGGTCGGCGGCAACCTGATCCACAAGGCCGGTGAGTTTGCCGATCATCGGCATCTCCTGCAAAGCCGGCCCCGGCGGGCCGGCGGAACGATCTCAGGCCTGGCGGGCCAGCGCGGCGGCGATGCGCGGATGCAGCGCGGGAGCCGTCTGGCGGGCCTTCTTGCCGGCACGCGCGGCGGCGGCAAGCGGCGAGGCACGATGGTGGGCATGGCACAGCGCGATCGCAAGGGCATCGGCCGCGTCGTCGGTCTCGAAGGTGGCCTTGGGCATCAGCACCTGCACCATCATGCGGATCTGCTGCTTCTCGCCGTGGCCGGCGCCGATGACGGCCTTCTTGACGGCATTGGGCGCATATTCGCCGATCGGAAGGCCGGCCCGCGCCGGCACGAGAAGGGCAATGCCGCGGGCCTGACCCAGCTTCAGCGTACCGGTGGCATCGCGGTTGACGAAGGTCTGCTCCACCGCTGCCTCATGGGGGGCGATGCGGTCGACCACGGCGCTCAGCCCGTCGAACAGGGTGACCAGCCGCCGGGCGAGATCGTCGTCGCTGTCGGAGCGGATGGTGCCGGAGGCGATGAAATGCACCGCGCTGCCGATGACCTCGATGGCGCCCCAGCCGGTGCGCTGCAGGCCGGGGTCGATGCCGAGGATGCGGATCGGGTGGGGCGCCAGTCCGGCGAGGGCGGCGGCCATGTCAGCCCCACAGCGGCGAAAGGAAAATGGCGATGGTGCTGACGAAGCCCGCCAGCCAGCACAAGGAGCGCAGCCGCGGCCGGTCTGCCAGATAGGCCGCGCCATAGGCCGCGCGCGCCACCACGAACACCAGCGCCGAACCGTCGATGCAGCTTTGCGGGCCGGCGCGCATTTCCGCCAGAACGACCGCGCCGATGAAGAAGGGCAGCGCCTCGAAGCCGTTGAGATGGGCCGACCATGCCCGCCGGCGCAGGCCGCTCTGGGCGGCGTGGACGGCGCGCGGATCGCGGTTGTCGAAAGCGGGATCCAGCTTGGCCGGGATCAGGACCGCATAGGTAAGGAAGACGGCGGCAAGGATGCACCAGTCGGCGATGGTCATGGTCGGTCCGGCTCCGTTATCGCGGCTCGCAGGAAGCCACTTGTTCGGCTGTCGATCCTGAACCATAAATGTTTCTGATTTGTTCCGAAACCGCCGGAAGCAGCCTATTTCGCCGCAGTCCGGCAAAAAAGCGGGGAGACGGGAATGCTCGATCACATCGGGTTCGCGGTGGCGGACTTCGACCGCTCGCGGGCGTTCTACGACGCCGCGCTGACGCCACTGGGCCTTGGCCGCGTCATGGAGGTGAGCGCGGCGGAAACCGGCCACGCCAGCCACGCCGGCTACGGGGAGGACGGCAAGCCGGTGTTCTGGATCGGCTCACACGGCGGGCCGGCCGGCGTGTCGTTCCATGTCGCGTTCGCGGCCGCCGACCGCGCCGCCGTGGATCGCTTCCACGCCGCCGCGCTGGCCGCCGGCGGACGCGACAACGGCGCGCCGGGACTGCGCCCGCACTACCACCCGAATTACTACGCCGCCTTCGTTCTCGACCCCGACGGCCATAACATCGAGGCGGTCTGCCACCGGCCGGAATGAGGCGCGGGGCGGATTGTTGCCACCGGAAAATGTCACGGACCCGTCGCACAACCACTCTATCGCCTGCCTCGCAAGGCAGGGGCCGGGCGAATCGGTTCGGCGTCCGCCCGGCTCCCCACCGCGCCCTCGCGGTGGCGGTGAGCGCCCGGGAGAGAACGACGATGAAACACTTTTCGGTGCTGTTCGTGTGCGCGCGCAATGCCGGTCTCAGCATCATGGCCGAGGCCTATCTCAATCATCTGGCGCTGCCGGGCGTGATGGCTTTTTCCGCCGGACTCGATCCGGCCGATCAGGTGGACCGGCGTGCGCTCGACACACTTTCGGCGGCCGGCGTGGAAACCGACTGGCTGGCTCCGAAGCCGGTGGAGCTTTTCACCTTCGAGCATGCGCCGCGCCCGGACGTGGTGGTCGGTCTTGGCGCCGCGCTGCCGGGCACCGCACCGCTGTGGCATGGCCTGGCACCGCGCTGGCTCAGCTGGCAGATCGGCGAGCCGCTGGGCTTCGGGGCATTCGCCGAGGCCTATGATTCGCTCTGCCAGCGCATCGACCGCGCCATTGCACGCGTGCCGGCCGGCCGTGCGCTGCTGGTGCCGCGGCGGGGCCTGCCGCTTGCCCGCCGCCGGTTCGGGCCGCTGGTGCCGGCACCGGCCTGCTGAGCCCGGCTCAGTCGCCGGTCAGGTCCTTTTCCGGGCTCTTGCACAGGTCGGCGATGACGCAGTTGCGGCAGCGCGGCTTGCGGGCAAGGCAGGTATAGCGCCCGTGCAGGATCAGCCAGTGATGGGCGCCGAGGATGTAGCGGGGCGGCACGATCTTCTCCAGCGCCGCCTCCACCGCCTCGGGCGTCTTGCCGGGAGCCAGCAGCAGGCGGTTGGCAACCCGGAAGATATGGGTATCGACCGCAATCGTCGGCCGCCCGAAGGCGATGTTCAGCACCACGTTTGCCGTCTTGCGGCCGACGCCGGGCAGCGCCTCCAGCGCCTCGCGGTCGTCCGGCACCGCGCCGCCATAGCGCTCCGCCAGAATCTGCGACAGAGCAGCGACGTTCCTGGCCTTGTTGCGGTAGAGACCGATGGTCCGGATCTCGTCGCGGATGCGCTCCTCGCCCAGCGCGGCCATGGCGGCGGCGTTGTCGGCCATGGCGAACAGGTGCTTCGTTGCCTTGTTCACGCCGGCGTCGGTCGCCTGCGCCGACAGCACCACGGCCACCAGCAGCGTGAACGCGTTGGAATAATGCAGGTCCGATTTCGGCTCCGGGTTATGGGCCGCGAGACGGGCGAAGATCGCCTCGATTTCATCGGCACTGTAGGCCGAGGTGCCGCCGTGGGCAGCCGCCGTTGCCACGGCTTTCGCATTGGCAATGGCCTTGCCGCGCCGCGGGGGGGCGGGCGGTGCCTGTGGGGCACTTTCCGCCGTCTTCCTCCGGCGGGAGGGGGCCTTTTTCGCTGCCGGAGGTGCTTTTGCGGCCGTTTGCGCGCGCGGCCCGGCCCTGCGGCGCCGGACGGCTGCCGGGGCGGGGGGAGCAGGCGACGGGGACCCTGATTCCTGAGACATGTTCCTGGGACTTGGAGATTCCTGAGAGATGGAACGATCCTAGTCTCACGGACCGGCCGCCTTCCAGCGCCCTCCGGCAGAAAACCGCCGGGGTTGTCGCAAATCGGGTGTCGCGGGCCGGCATGGCCGGTTAAGCCTGACGGAAGGGCGGCAGCCGGAGCGATGGCCGGCCGTCTGGCGGGCGGCGATATGGCGACGGACAACAC
>DAIPYB010000122.1:0-7238 GCA_036782955.1 Pseudoxanthobacter sp.
GCGGCCACCAGAACGCTGGTGTTTGTATCCAGCGCATGGGCGAGGGCATCGCTGCCCGCTGCAACGGTCTGCGAGAAGCGCGCGGCGCCGGCCTGCGTTTCGGAGGCCAGCAGCCCGGCGCGCTCGTCGAGGGCGGCGGCGAGCGTGTCGGTGCGGTCGGCGATGGCGTCGCTCAGGGCGCGCCCGTGGGTGGCGAATACGGCTTCCAGCGCGGCGGTGCGGGTCTCCAAGCTGTCGATCAGCGTGCCTGTGCCGGCCTCGAAGGTGACGCCGAGCGTTTCGGTCCGGGTGCCGATGGTGGCCTCGACACGCTCCAGCAGGGCGGAGAGCGAGGCCTCGAGGGCTTCGGCGCGGCCGGCGAGCGTGCTGTCGGCGGTGGCGGCGCCGCTGTCGAGAACGGCGCGCAGGTCGGCAAGGCGGGCTTCGATGTCGCGGCTGAGCTGCGCTGCGTTATCGGCGATGAGCCGGGCGACGTTGCCGCCGGCCTCGGTAAACCGCAGCGCCAGATTTTCTTCCTGCACGGTCAGAACCTTGGCGACATCGTGAGCGGTGTCGTCAAGGGTGGCGCGGAAGGTGGCGGCGCGGTTCGCCAGCATTTCGGAGAACGCCACATGGCGCTCGTCGATGGCCTTCTGCAGCCGCTCGGCCTCGCCGGTGATGGCGTTCTCGATGCGCAGGCTCGTGGTTTCAAGCCGCTCGGCCACGTTGCCGCCCGAACCCGACACGATGTCGTCGAGGCGGCGGATGGTGGAATCGAGGCTGCCGGCCAGTTGCTCGCCGCGCAGGTCGATATCGACCACGATGGTCTCGCCGGTCGCCTTCAGCACATCGCCGATGCGGTCCACTTCCGACGAAATAGCGGACACGACGGCCTCGCCTTCGCCCTTCAGGCTCAGGCGGGCGCTGGCGGTCTGGTCGGCAACGGCCGTCTCGAAGGCGGCGATGACGCCTTCGAAGGCCTCGCGCACGCTGGTGGTGCGGTTCTCCACCATCGAGGCGGTGGCATCGCCGGCGGCGTTGATGGCGCGTTCGAGTTCGGCGATGGAAACGCGGATGGTTTCCACATGGCCGTGGGCGGCCTCGGCAGTGCCGGCGCCCACGCGGGCGATGGCGGCTTCGAATTCGTTCACGCGGGCGGAAAGCATTCCAGTCACGGCATTGCCGGAGGCGGCGATGGCGGTTTCCAGTTCGCGGATGCGCTGCTCCATGGCCCCGGTGGCGGCCATGCTGGTGGCGGCGATGGCGGTTTCGAGGCCGCCCACGCGCTCGTGCAGCGTGCCGGCCAGTCGCTTGCCGGTCTCGGTCAGGCCGCGCTCGAAGGCGGCGATACGCTCGGCCAGCGCGCGGGAAACCTGCTCGCCGGCCGCATCCACCGTGGAGGCGGCGCGGGTGCCGGCGGCATCCAGCGTGCTGCCCATGGCTTCCAGCCGGCCGGAAACGGCGCGGGTGATTTCCTCTGCGTGCGCATCGAGGGCGCCGATCATGGAGCCGGCCTTGCCGGACAGGGCCTCCCCGATCTCGCGGGTGCGGGCATCCACCGTCTCGATCACGGCCTGGCCGGTGGCGGTCAGCTGGTCGTTGACGCTGGAGGATCGGTCGGCGAGGGCATCCACCAGCCGGCGGCCGGTGGTCTCAATGGTGGTGTTGAGGCGGCCGGAAACTTCGTCCAGCGTGGCGACGACTTCGGTCGCCAGCGTGGTCAGGGTCTCGCGCACTGCGCCGCCCTGCCGGGTGATGGAGGCGGTCAGTCCGTCTCCGGAGGTGTCGATGGCGGCGGCGAGCGCCACGCTCTCGCCGCGCAGGCGTTCGACGAGCGCCTCGCCGCGGCCGGCGATGGTGGAAATGGCCTTGTCGGTGGTCAGCCCCACCTTGGTCGCCAGCGCGATGGTCTTGTCGTCCACCGCCTTGGCGAGCTGTTCGGTGGCGGTGCCGATTTCCTCGGCCAGCTTGCCGGAGGTTGCCTTCAGATCTTCGGAGAAGCCGCGATGGGCACCGGAAATGGCCGCGCGCAGGCGCTCGGCATTGTTGGTGATGGCGTCGCGCTCGGCCGACAGTTCGGCCAGCAGGCTGCGCACCTTCACCTCGTTGTCGCCGAAGGTGCGCTCCAGCGCGGAAACTTCCTTGTGAATCAGGGTTTCCAGCTCACTGGCGCGCGACAGGGCGCGCTCCACGCCATCGCCCATGGCGGCGACTTCGCGGCGGATGGCATGGCCAACGGAAACGACCGATTCCGTCATCTGGTCGCCGGGGCGGGTCAGGCGGTCGGCGGCCATCGCCATGGCCTGCGCGGCGGAGCGCAGCTCGCGGGCGCGGGCGGAAAGCGCAGCAAGCCCGAGGAAGGCGGTGGAGGGCACCAGTGCGGTCGCCACCAGCATCAGCGTTTCCGGCCGGGCGACGGTTTCGGCGGCAAACGGGCCGAAGCCGGAGCGCGCGCCGACATAGAAGGTCAGTCCCGACCATGCCGCGGAGGCGATGAGCGCGATGCCGTAGCCGAGCCGCGAGGTTGCCGCCTGTGCGGCTTCGAGCGGCGTTGCGCTGGCGCCGAGGCGGTCGTCGTTGGCGGCCGGGCGCGGGCGCGGGCGGCGGGCGCGCTTCTGGCCGGGAACATCGGCCTAGTCCTCGGCGGCGGGGCGGGGCGTGCGGCTGGCGGTTTCGCTGGTGCTCATATCGGAAGCCAGTGCCTCCTGCGATGCCGCGCCGGAGGCGGGCGTATCAAACGACAGTGCTTCTTCGACGGCGTCGAGAACGGCCTCGGTTTCGTCGCCCGGGCTGGCGGACTGCACGGCGGAAGAGGCTGCGGTGGTGTTGCCGGCGGACTCAGGACGGGCGTTCCGGGTCGCCAACGGGGTCTGTGTCGCCATGGAGATCCTCTTTCGCCTCGCGGCCGGACAAAACCTTGCACGCCTGATTCCCGGCAAATGCCTTGGCGGAGGAAAGGCCGTCTTTTCAGGCTCTTGGCCTGCGTTGACGATCTTCGCCCGCCGTCGGCGCGGCAGCCGGGACGGCATACGAGCCTGTTCACCTTAAGGGATGAAAGTTTACATCGCGTTCTTGCCCCATGCGCCGTGGGCCCGCCGCCGGTGGCGGGCAGGGCCGGCTTGGCGAGACAGCGGGCCGGCGGAAAGATGTTAATAAACCGTTACCACGGGCGAAACACTCTTGTCTCGCTTTCACATCGCAGGGTTAACGGCGTGCGGGCGATTCGCCGTGGCGCGGTGCATTGACCGGCGGGCAATTTGCATTATGTCCAAGGACACGATGTGCAGGAGGGCGTGGCTGGCCGGGGCGGGCTTGCCGCGCTGTCTGCCTGTACGCCTCAGACCAGATCGAGAAACCGGATGGCCCGCATCACCTTCATCGCCTTCGACGGAACGCCCTATGAGGTGGAGGCCGCACCCGGCTCGACCGTGATGGAAAACGCGGTGCGCAACGATGTTCCGGGCATCGATGCCGAGTGCGGCGGCGCCTGCGCCTGCGCTACCTGCCACGTCTATGTCGATGCGGCGTGGGCGGATGCCGTGGGGCCGGCGGAGCCGATGGAAGAGGACATGCTCGACTTCGCCTTCGACGTGAAGCCGAACTCCCGCCTGTCGTGCCAGATCCGCATGACGCCCGAACTCGATGGCCTCGTGGTGCGCATTCCGGAGCGCCAGTCCTGAGCGGATATCCGTCCTGAACGATCAGGTCGCGCGGCCCGCGCGCGGCTGCGATGGTGCTGCGGAAACAAGTTTGCCAGGTTGGGGCGCTCGCGGAGTGCTCCGCCGGAAGCCCGCTTGCAGGCAGGCCGATGGCCTATGCGGAAAGCTCCGGGCCGGATGTCGTCGTGGGCGCTTTCAAGAGGCCGGAGCCTTCTGGAGAAAGCGCCGCCACACGCCTCTTCCACGCGTACAGGCGTGTCTGGATAAGGCCACTCTCAGGTCGTCAGATCAGGCCAACGACAATGGCACCCAGAAACAGATAAGCGGCAAGGGTCAGCAGAACGGTGCGGACGTTGCTGGTCATAGCCATGGTACGCACTCCCTGTTCTTTATCTGTTAAAGCCACGTTAACACATTGCAGCCGTGCAGCGTAGGATTTTATAGAGCCCGCAATGCGATAAAGTCCATGGTGTGAATGGATTTTCTGGGTTGATATTGCGGCGCGCAAATCCATGCTCATTATTCGGGGCCGGATGCCCCGGCATTCCAATTTCAGGCCTGTCGCGTGTCATCTGCCCGCGCATTAACGTGCGATTCGGGGCTTTTGGGCACAATGCGTGCCCATGGAAAGAAAGCCGCTTCTCTCTCTGCTGGGCCTGATCGTTGCTGCCATCGTGCTGGCGGGCTGCGCCGGGCTGGGCGGTTCACCGCGCGCGGCGTGGCGCGGCGCGGCTGATCGCCAGTGTGTGGCCTCCGGTGCCGTGAAGCCCACGGTGTGGGTACGGCCGATGCGGCCCATCAACGGGCCGTCGATCTGCGGGCTCGACAGCCCCTATCAGGTGATCCGGCTCAATGGCGGGCGCGTGGCGCTGAGCCAGCCGGCGGTGGTGAGCTGCAGCATGGTTCCGGCGCTGGAGCGCTGGTCCTATTCCTATCTCCAGCCGGCGGCACGCTCGCTGTTCAATGCCGAAGTGGTGCAGATCAAGACTTTCGGCGGCTACAACTGCCGCGGGGTCAATTCTGCCCGGCGCGGTGCGCTTTCGGAGCACGGTTTCGGCAACGCCATCGATATTTCAGGTTTCGTGCTGTCGGATGGCCGCACCATCATGGTGCGCAGCGGGTGGCGTGGCGGCTCGCCCGACGAGCAGCAGTTCCTGCGCTATGCGCAGCGATCCGCCTGCACCATTTTCCGCACCGTGATCAGCCCGGACGGCGATGCCGCCCACGTCGACCATCTGCACCTCGATCTGGCCCGCCACGACCGCGCCTTCCGCCGGCACGTCTGTTCCTGACAGCGCCGCGCCGTCACTGCGCCACGGCTGGGGCAGGGGAGGCGGTCGGACTGGAGGCGGCCGGGCTGGAGGCGGCTGCAGCTCTTTCGGCAGCGCGGCGGCGCGCGGCCTCGTCATAGCGTGCGGTGTCGCCCGGCCGGTCGATATAGCATTCCGAAACGGTCACCGGCCGGCCGGCCGCGAGCAGTTCGCTGACGGTGGCGAAGCCATAGCCGGCGGCCCTGAGCCGGGCGATCAGGACCGGCAGGGCCTCTCGGGTGTGCTTGCCGTTACCATTGCCGTGCATGACGATGATGGAGCCCGGCCGTACCTGTCGCATCACGTTGCTGACGATGGCAGCGGCGGGAATATTGGCCGGGTCGCCGGAAACGACGTCCCACTGAATCACCACTTCGCCGGCGGCATTGGCGGCTGCCAGCGATTGCGCCGAGCAGGAGCCGAAGGGGAAGCGGAACAGGTTCAGCCGCTCCACGGGTCTGGCTGCCGGGCATTGGGTCACGGCGTTCTGCCGCGCGGTGGCGATGCCGCTGCGCGTGGTCAGCAGTTCGCGGTTCATCTGCTCCGGCGTGGCGAAATGCAGGTTGGCGTGGTCCCACGAATGGCTGGCCACCTCGAACCGCGGATCGGCGGCGATCTGGGCCGCGCGTTGCGGGTGGCTGGCGAGCCACTTGCCGCCGGCGAAGAAGGTGGCGGGCACGTTCTCGCTGCGCAGGGTATCGAAAATGGGGCCGTCATAGCCGGCGACCTGCCCGCCGGTTTCGCAAAGGTCGAAGGTGAGGGCGACGAGCTTTACGCCCTTCGGCAGTTCCACCCGACGGACCACGCCCGAAAGCGCGCCCGTCACCGGGGCGGCCGGCGCGGCTTCGGCCGGCGGCGCCACGCGGTCAGCTGCCGTCGCCTTGCGCGGGGTACGCTCGCCGGGCTTCAGTGCCAGATCGGCCGGGCTCCAGCATTGCTCCGGTGTTGCGGCCGGCGCCGGCTGGGCACTGGCCGCGATGGGCAACAGCACCGAAAAGGCAACCGCGGCGGCGAGGTTGCGGGCGATGGGGCGGGCGATGTTCTGCATGGCTCTGAACGGCGTTCTCCGTCGGCGGCTGCGCCGGCCCGTCTTCAAGGCACCCGCTGCGGCTCCCGCGCAAGGACAAATTCTCCGGCCCTGCGACGGGCGAAGGTCTGGCCTGCAAATTCCGCCTGAATTGGCCGGCAAGAAGCGGAGCCGAGGCCCCCGATTCGTCGCTGTCAGGGGCTGCTTCCCGTTTTCAGCCGGAGCTGCCGCCATGATCCGTCCCCTCCGTTCGCCCCGCCTGACCGTTGCTCTCGGCCTGTGCGCCGGGCTTCTGGCAGCCGGGCCGGCATTGGCCGGCGGTGGCGGGCTGGATGGCGCGTGGCAGGTAACGCGGCTGGGCGATGAGCCGGTCGGTGCCGACGCCGGCCTCGTGCTGGAGTTCCATGGCGACCGCCTGTCCGGCTTCTCCGGCTGCAACCGCTTTGCCACCACCTATCGGTTCGCTATCTCCGACAGCGGAAAGCAGTCGGTTTCCATCGGCCCCATCCGCTCGACCCGCAAGGCCTGCGCGCCCGATGTGATGGCTCGCGAGACCGCAATGATGCGCGCCATCGGCACCGCCCACGCCATGACGCGCGCCGCGGATGGCGCCATGGAAACCCTGTCGGAGACCGGCGCTGTGACCATGCGCTTTGTCCAGACCCAACCCTGACGGGCAAAGCCGGCCGGACCGCGCGGTTTTCGCACCCGGCCGACGGTCGTTTTTGCTGCAACAGCCGCCTGCTTTTCTCGCGATCGCGTAAACACGCGCTCTCTTTGTTTTGACCTATTTGCGGGTGCAAGATCGTTTCGCACTTCTGCCGGAAATGTCCTAGAAGACACATCAGCATGCGGGGACCGGGAAGCCGGGAGGGTTGCGCAACCATGCCGGTCTGGAAACGGATCGCCGATATCGGACAGTTCATTGCCCAGACCGGCGCTTCGCTGGTGGACTGGTTGCTGACGCCTTTTCTGGGTGATGTCGCCCACCGCCGCGCGGTTGGCTTTACCATCGCCATCATCGCTCTTTCCGCCAAGATGGCGCGCGCCGACGGCGTGGTGACGGCCGAGGAGGAACGCGCCTTCTGGCGGCTGTTCGATGTTCCTGCGGGCGAGGAAGCCAATGTCGAGCGGCTGTTCCGCCTCGCCCAGCAGGATGTCGCCGGCTACGAGGCCTATGCCCGCCGGATCGCCGACCTGTTCGCCGACGATCCGGCCACGCTTGAAAACGTTCTCGACGTCCTGTTCCTCGTGGCCACGGCA
>DAIPYB010000123.1:0-1060 GCA_036782955.1 Pseudoxanthobacter sp.
TGGAGCGTGCCTGAGGAGACACATCATGAAAGCTGCTGTCGTTCAGGGACCGGGCCAGCATCCGGTCTGTGGCTCGTTTGCAGCCCCGGAAATTGCCGGCGGAGAGGTGCGGGTGACGGTGACGGCCGCCGCGCTCTGTCCGCTGACGCGCATCCGGGCTGCGGGCACGCACTACAGCGCGGCCGGTCCTTATCCGCTGGTGGCGGGCGTCGACGGGGTCGGGCGCCTTGACGATGGCAGCCGGGTCTATTTCCTGCTGCCGCGCGCGCCGTTCGGCAGCATGGCGGAAGTGGCGCCGGTGGCGCACAATCTGTGCATTCCCGTTCCGGACGGTCTCGACGATGTCGCCGCGGCGGCCTTCGCCAATCCCGGCATGTCATCTTGGGCGGCTTTCACGGCGCGCGCGAAGCTGAAGCATGGGGAAACCGTGCTCATCAACGGCGCGACCGGCGCCTCAGGCCGCCTTGCGGTGCAGATCGCCCGGCATCTCGGTGCGGGGCGGGTGATCGCCACCGGCCGCAATACCGCCGTCCTGCGTGAACTGGAGGCGCTGGGCGCCGATGCCACGCTGGAACTGAGCGGCGACCGGGCGGAGCTTACGGAAAAATTCCGGGCGCATTTCAGCGCGGGCGTCGATGTCGTGATCGACTATCTGTGGGGCGAAAGCGCGGAATGCCTGCTCACGGCGGCCACGAAGGGTGCAAAGGAAGGCGTTCCGCTGCGCTTCGTGCAGGTTGGCAGCTCGGGCGGCGCGGAAATCCGCCTGCCGGCCTCGGTACTGCGCTCCTCCGGGCTGGAGATGACGGGCAGCGGCATCGGCAGCGTGCCGAAGGCCGGGTTGCTGGCGGCGATTTCAGGCGTCTTCGGGCTTGCAGCGACCGGCGGCCTGAGCCTGCCGCTGCGCACCTTGCCGCTGAGCGAGGTCGCGGCCGCCTGGCAGGATGATGGCCGCGCCGGCCGCATCGTGCTGGTGCCGTGAATCAGAAGGCGCGCGCCGGGTGCCGGTACGTCAGGGGCCCGGCGCATGCCCTCCGGCGGCTGCCGCAGCCTCGGCCTCGGC
>DAIPYB010000123.1:1160-7237 GCA_036782955.1 Pseudoxanthobacter sp.
ATCCTTGGCCTTGATGGTGCGCATGGCGGCCGCATAGCCGCCATCGGCACCGTCCACGAAGTGCATGTGGCCGGGCTGGGTGACGGACGGCACGATGCAGGTGATCAGCGCCGCATCCTGACGATGCAGTCCCGCTGAGGCGACATCGCTGACGGTTGCAAGGCATGCCTCCAGCCGGTCGGCGAAAGCCGGTGTGCAGTCGAGCGTCATGCGCAGGCCGTCGCCGAACTTGCGGAAATCTGAATTGACCACCAGTTCCGCCAGATAGCGACGGGGATCGAACGGGCCAAGCGGCCGGCGCAGGCGAAAGAACTGCCGCCCGGCAAACAGCCGGCCGGCCAGCCAGAGCCGCGCCAGCGGCCGGGGCAGAAAGCGCGGCGCGGCATGAAACGCGCCGTAGTCGAGGCCGCCAGCCTGCGTTTGCAATCCGGGCAGCAGCGGCGGGCCTTCCTGCGGCACCGGGCTGCCGGCCTCGTCGGCTTCTTCGCGCGGCAGGTCGACCACCATCTCGACCGCCCGGCGGAAGGCGGCCGGGTCGGCTCCGGGCACGGGCACCATGACGACCGACAGCATGACACCCCGTCGGGCGGGGATGCGGTCGAAATGGCAGGAAAGGCCGCTCAGGTCCGGCCGCGCCTCGGGCGCCGCCGGGGCAAGCCGGTAGCGCCCGGCCTTCATCTGCGTTTCGCTCCATGTCACGCCGCCGCCGGCGAACATGGCATAAGTCACATTGGGGGAGGGCGCGAAACGACTGATGGCGATATCGAAGCCAGCGACTCTGGCGTCTCTCACCGGCACGAGCGCGGTGCGCAACGTCATGTCGAGTTCGGCGGCGACCCACGCGGCGGTCGCGGACAGGGCGGCCGAGGCGCGGCTTTCCAGCTCCGGCCCGATGGCGAAGCAGGCGCCATCGCCGCCGAAGGTGAAGGGAAAGCAGTCGCTGCTGATCGCGTTGCCCAGAGCGGCAATGGCGGCCGCGCCGGCGGCGTTGACCGCCTTGTAGCGCCCCCGGCCGGCAAGGCCGGTGGAATCGACCACATCGGTCAGGCCGACCAGCCAGTCATCGGGCAGGCGGGCATAAAGAGCCGGCTCCAGCAGACTGGAAAAGCGGCTGAACACCGGCACCCCGCGATAGAACGCGGCCGTGGCATCCGCTGCGGCAAGGTGGCGTGGCGGCGACATGGCGGAACGGCTCCGGGCCGGGCACAGTGCGCCGGCGTGCTGGCATCATAATGCCGGTTTCGCGGGCGCCTGTCAGCGCCGGGCAGCCTGCCTGCCGGCGCGGGCCGTCACAATTTCGCACGCAGCGCCCGTTAAGGGGCGTGCAAAGACATCGCCGTGACGGCAAAGTTCCGTCTCGGGCAAATTGGGGGGACACCGGATGCCAGTGACGGTGCAGGACGCTGACAATCTGATCGACTGGCTTCTGGGCGAAGCGCGGTTTCTTGAGCCCGGTGCCGCCATCGAGGGCTTCGCCCACCGCGTGCGGGCGCTGGGCGTGCCGCTGGATCGCATGACGACCTCCGTCCGTGTGCTGTCGCCGACCATTCTGGCGGTCGGCTCGGTGTGGCGACCCGGCACGGCAATCAGGGTTACGACCTATGATTATGCCGAGCGCGACGAGGGGCTCTATGAGCGCAGCCCCTATTATGTGGTCCACAAGACCCGGCAATCGCTGCGCATCGATATTTCCGAGACGCCGGATGATCGCTTCGGCATCGTGCCGGAGCTGAAGGCGGAGGGCATCCGCGCCTACTGGGTCGAGCCGCTGCCGTTCAGCGACGGGGTGCAGAACGTCGTTACGTTCGCGACCTGCGATCCGGAGGGCTTTCCGGAATTCTTCCCCGGTCTCCTGGTGCGCATTCTGCCGGCGCTGACGGTGATGCTGGAACTCTTTTCCAGCAGCCGCGTGCTGCGCGGCCTGCTGGCGGCCTATGTCGGCGAGGAGCCGGCGCAACGCATCATTTCCGGTACCACGCACCGGGGCGAGGTGATGCGCATTCCCGCTGCCGTGCTGTTCGCCGACCTGAGGGGGTTCACCGCCCTTTCCACCCGCATGCCGCCGGAAGAAACGGCGGAATTGCTCAACCGCTATTATGATCTCGTCGTGCCGGCCATGCAGGATCTCGGCGGCAACATTCTGAAGTTCATCGGCGATGGCGTGCTGGCGATCTTCTCCGACGTGGCGCTGGGGGCCGAAGGCTCGTGCACGCGGGCGCTGTCGGCGGCCGAGCATGCGCTGGCCGCCGCCGCGGGGCAGACGGCGGCATCCGGCGAGCCGATCCGCTTCGGACTGGCGCTGCATCACGGCGATGTCGCTTATGGCAATGTCGGCTCCGGCAGCCGGCTCGATTTCACGGCCGTGGGGCGCGATGTCAATGTCGCGGCCCGCATCTCCGGCCTTTGCAGCGCGCTGGAGCGTCCGCTTCTGGTTTCGGCGGAATTTGCCAGCCTGCTGCCGCAGCGCCGGTTCGAAAGCCGCGGCTGGCATGCCGTGCGGGGACTGGCCGAGCCGATCGAAGTGCTGGAGCCGGAGCTTGCCGCCGCCTGATCCCTTTTGGGGAGTGGTTGCGGCAAGGGCGCGGGCCGGGGCGCTCCGTGCGTTGCGGTCCGTGAAGGGCTTCCTGTTGCAAGGGCTTACTGTTGCGAGTGCCGGCCCGGCGGGTTGCCGGTGCCGGCATGTGCCCTCTCAGCTTTCGTCGCCGGTTGCGGGCTGGCCCGTGTCCACGGCCCGCTGCAAGGCGCGGCGGGCGGATGCCACTGCATCGCGGGCGGTCGGGCGGTAGTGAACCGCCGGCGGCCGGACGCCGTGCAGCAGCAGCACGCGGCGGATGGCCGGCGTCGCGCCGGAGACATAGACCATGGCGCCCCGCCGCTGCGCCTTGCGCATGAAGCCCTCGATGGTCGTTGCCGCGGTCGAATCCAGCACCGGCACCTGCGCCACGTCCACGACGAAGGCCCGCGCCCGGTTATCGGCCACCCGGTCCAGCGCCGCGCCGATGGTGGCGGCGGCCCCGAAGAAGAATGCGCCGCTGATGCGATAGACGACGACATCGCGGTCGGCGGCGCCGACGGCGTCATAGTCGCCGCGCGGCGCGGCGGCATCGGCCTCGTCCTCCGGGGCGAGAGACGGATCGGCATCGAGGCGGACGGAACTCGCCATGCGGTGCAGGAACACCAGAGCGCCGAGCGAGAAGCCGACGACGATGCCTTCCGACAGATCCCGGAACACCGTGAGCAGGAAGGTCGCCGCCAGCACCAGCGCATCGCCGCGCGAACCGCGCACCAGCGAGGTGATGGCATGGCGCTCCACCATGTTCCACGCCACCAGAGCCAGCACGCCGGCCAGCGCCGCCAGCGGAATGAAGGCGGCAAGCGGTGCCGCGACCACCATGAAGGCCAGCAGGAACAGCGAGTGCAGCATGCCCGCCACCGGGCCGCGCGCACCGGCGCGCACGTTGGTGGCGGTGCGGGCGATGGTGCCGGTAACGCAGATGCCGCCGAACAGGCCCGATGCGATGTTGGCAGCACCCTGCGCCACCAGTTCGCAATTGGATCGGTGGCGTCGGCCGGTCATGCCATCGGCCACGACCGCCGACAGCAGGCTTTCGATGGAGCCGAGCAGCGTGAACGACAGCGCGACCGGCAGCAGTTCCACGAGCCGCGCCGGGGTGATCTCCGGCAGCGAGGGGGCGGGCAGCGTGGAGGGAATGCCGCCGAACTTGCTGCCGATGGTTTCCACCGGCAATCCCAGTGCCCAGGCGGCGACGGAAGCGATGGCGACCGCGATCAGCAGGCTTGGCCACTGCGGCTTTCGGGTGCGGATGAAGACGATGAGGGCAATAACGCCGGCCGCCAGCACCGCCGCGGCAAGATTGAAGGACGGCATTGCCGTCGCAAGCGCCTGAACCTTCGGCACGATCGGTCCCGGCTCGCCGTGGGGAAGCGTCAGGCCGAACAGGTCCTTCAGCTGGCTGGCGAGGATGATGATACCGATGCCGGCCGTGAACCCGACCGTGACCGGATAGGGAATGAACTTGATGAAGGTGCCGAGCCGCAGCAGGCCGACGGCCATCAGCATGACGCCGGACATGATGGTCGCCAGTATCAGGCCATCGACGCCATAGGTTGCAACCGTGGTCGAAACCAGCACGATGAACGCGCCTGCCGGGCCGCCGATCTGGAACCGGCTGCCGCCGAGCAGCGACACCACGAAGCCGCCGACGATGGCCGTGTAAAGACCGCGATCCGGCGTGACACCGGACGCAATGGCGATGGCCATGGAAAGCGGCAGCGCGACGATGGCCACCGTGAGGCCGGCGACGGCATCGGCCTTGAGATCCTTCAGGCCATAGTGCTCGCTGAGCACGGTGACGAGCTTGGGCGTGAAAAGCTCGAGGAAGCTTGGTTGCAGTGAACGTGTAGACATGACGGACCGACCGGTTCCTGGGGCCTGACGAAAGCGGGATCGTCGGCATGAAGTCGGCGGTCGCCGTCGGGGATTTTTGCAAAGTGCCGGCAGGATAACAAGATCGGCAGGCCGCTTTCCGGCAGATTTGCAAGTTTAGCGAAAGCTGCCCGTCGCTGGCCGTGTCCGGTTCATTCCGGCGGGCGGGTGGAGGTCCAGCGGATATAGAACACCATCGGCGACAGCACGAACCGGCTGACAAGTTGTTCGATCAGCGCATCGGCCTCCCGCGCACTGTAGACGAGGGCTTCCACTTCCACCTTCGATGTGTCGGCAAGGGCGTGGCTTTCCAGCGAGTGCAGGTTGATCTCGTGCACGTCGAGGGCTTCCACCAGCTTCGAGCGCACCTCGGCCTCGTTGCTGACCGAACATTTCAGCTCGATCATATAATAACGCTCGGTTGCATCGTTGTCGGGCGCGAGGCGGTCGATGATCCATGAGAGCCGGGGCAGGATCACGTTGATGGCGATGATGAACAGCGTCGTCTCCAGCGCCTCCAGCGTGTAGCCATAGCCGGCCAGCGTGCCGACCGCGCCGGTCGCCCAGATCGTTGCCGCACCGG
Organism: Pseudoxanthobacter sp.; assembly: GCA_036782955.1. Lineage (GTDB taxonomy): Bacteria > Pseudomonadota > Alphaproteobacteria > Rhizobiales > Segnochrobactraceae > Pseudoxanthobacter. Next base: position 6,191 of record DAIPYB010000123.1, read on the forward strand.
AAATGCCGCGTACGCTCAGCCCGTCGCGCATGATCAGGCCGGCGCCGAGAAAGCCGATGCCGGTGACGACCTGCGCCCCCATGCGCACACCCGCGCTGTCCTCGATCAGGAAAGCCAGCGAGGTGAAGGCCGCCGCGCCCAGCGCGACCAGTGCGTGAGTCGTCAGCCCGGTATAGCGCTGCCGCCACTGCCGCTCGATGCCGATGCACATGCCAAGCAGCATGGCGGAAGCAAGGTTCGGCGTGATGGAGAGCGCATCGATGGATGCATAATCGGCAAGAGGCACAGGCAGGGGCTCCGGCTGGCGGTCATCGTGGCATTGTGCCAGAAGCGCTGCCGCCCGGCACCTGCGGGTCAACAGCGCGGATGCGGTGGCGCCTGCCCGGCTTGCGCTTGCGCTGTTCCGGCCATACCGCTTCTCGCGCCGGCCTGCCCTTGACAAGCCTTCGCCGGCATCGGAAAGGAGAGCCGCATCTGCACGGCCAGTTTCTGTCTCTGCCGGCAGAACGGCTCGACCGGCAGCCTGAGCATGGCCTGCCCGCCGGAAGTGTGGCCGAGTGGTTTAAGGCACTGGTCTTGAAAACCAGCGAACCGAAAGGTTCCGTGGGTTCGAATCCCACCGCTTCCGCCAATTTTTCAATAAAAACAGATAGATAATGCCATCCTGTTTGTTCTCTCCGGGTACTGAAAACGCGGAAAAAGGAGAACAATGCGCGAAAATGAGCAAATTCGGACGCATAGAGTCCCGAAAAATCCCCGAACAAGGGTCTTCTGTCGTTCGGACTGGCGCATCAGGTCGCCGGACTGCGAGCAGCCATGCCGGGCTTCGTTCCCGATCATGTGACGGCTGAGGGGTGGCCGGCACGTCAGTCAGGACCGAGACAGGTATTGGAGAATTTATCTCATCGGCGTCTCGGGAAATCTGATCTGCTTATTTGACGCGTATCTGCCGAAATTCCGAAATCTGCATAGTCATAACCCGTAGCCTGTTCCCGATCCTGCTGCTTCAGTCAGCAAACCGCGCGCGGTAGGCTGATGGAGTTTCGC
>DAIPYB010000124.1:0-7228 GCA_036782955.1 Pseudoxanthobacter sp.
GCTGTTCTGGAAGCGGATGGACCACATCCATCTCGATGACGACGATGACGGCCTGATCGGCTGAGACCGCATCGCGGACGATGCCGGCGGCACGGAACATGTGTCCGTGTCGCAGGCACGGGCCGGCCGGTCGGTGGCGTGCCCTGTCCCTTTCCCGCGATGGAACGGGCACGGCGCCGCCCGGCGCGACCGGGCCGTCAGGCCGCCTCGAAGAGGCGGCGCTCCAGCATCAGGTTGCCTTTCAGGCTCCACAGCAGCTTGGCAACCGCCAGCACCGCCAGATCGACCAGCGGCTCGACCACGATCACCAGCATGTAGGCGCCACCGAACGACAGGATCGAGGCGGCATTCTCCACCGTGAAGCCCTGCCCGTAGAGCGCCCAGAAGGCCACCCACGCGACGATGCCGGCCTGATAGGCTGTCGAGAGCGCCAGCGCCTGCCGGTATTTCAGGTCCACATAGGGCGTGGAGGGGGCGATGATGCGGCCGGCCAGCGCCTGCAGGCCGAACAGCGGCACCAGCAGCGTGGTGACGTTCATGCCATATTGCGGCAGGTCGAACGGCGCGAAGAACAGCCCCTGAATCAGCAGGCCGGCCGCAAGGCCGATGGCCGCCGGGGCGGCGCCGAAGATGAGGAACAGCGTGGACCCGAGGATGAGATGCACCTCGGACACGCCCACCGGATAGTGCGGCAGCACTTCGAAAAACGAGAACACCAGCGCAGTGGTCACGATGGTGCGGGCGGCAAGCGAGACGAACCCGCGCTTGCGCACCGTGTCGGCCGCAAGCTTGAGGGCATAGCCGCCGGCTGCGGTGGCAGTGACGTAGCTAAGCCAGATCTTTCCGTCGGCCACGAGGCCCGGTTCAATATGCATGACAATCTCCTCCGCCGTCTCACCCGACGGCCGGGGTTGGAACAGGCACAGGGCCGGTCTCCTGACTTGCGGGTCGTCACGATCCTTCGGTCTTCCCGGATCGGGGCCGTCCAGTGACGCGGGGTTTGAAGGATCGCTCGCCGCTCACAGTCGCGGGGGCGGTTGGGGCTTCAGGCCGGCTGGCCTTTCCCCATTCCCGTTTCATCCCGGACGCGGACGCGCCGCGGGACACCTTATGCATTGCCCATGCAGGCGCTTTTCGGCGGGCGGGGTCAAGCGATTCTGTGGCGCCAGGGCGCATTTCCGCCATGTTGCCGCCATCGGGTGCGACAATGAGCGAAGTCAGTCTTGCGATGGCGCCGTAGGACACTGGAAACGGGGCGCGGCGGGCAAGGGGCAGTCCGCCTTTGGGGGAGAAGATCGCAGTGACCATGAACGTATTCGTTCTGACCGGGGCCGGCTGCTCGGCCGAGAGTGGCCTCGGCACCTTTCGCGATACCGATGGCGTGTGGGCGCGCTTCGATCCGATGAAGCTCGCCACGCCCGAGGGGTTCGCCGCCGATCCCGATCTGGTACAGGCTTTCTATAACGCCCGCCGCCGCAACACCCGCGAAGCCAGCCCCAATGCCGCCCACTTCGCCCTTGCCCGGCTGGAAGCGGAACTGGAGCGGCGGGGCGGATCGCTGTTCCTGTGCACGCAGAACATCGACGACCTGCACGAGCGCGCCGGCGCGCGCCATGTGGTGCACATGCATGGGGAATTGTTGCGGGCGCGCTGTCTGGCGTGCGGTCGCGCCTCGCCTTGGGAAGACGATATCGGCGCGGACGACACCTGTCCGGCCTGCGGGGCGCCGGGGCGCCTGCGGCCCGACGTGGTGTGGTTCGGCGAGGTGCCGCTCCACATGCACGACATTCACGATGCGCTGGAGGAGGCGGATCTGTTCGCGGCTATCGGCACGTCGGGCTCGGTCTATCCGGCGGCCGGCTTCGTCGCCATGGCCCGGCAGCTCGGCATCCGCACCTGCGAACTCAACCTCGACCCCTCCGACAACGCCGGCTATTTCGACGAGCGCTTCTATGGCCCGGCAAGCGGGATCGTGCCGGACTGGGTGGAGCGCCTGCTCGGCGGCTGAGCCGCGCCGCGCTCACGGCGCGGTGCGGCGCAGGGTCGGGTCGGGCAGCGGCACGGCGGCCATCAGGTCGCGGGTGTAGTCCTCGCGCGGGGCTTCGAACACCGCCCGCCGGCTGCCGGCCTCCACGATGCGGCCGGCGCGCATGACCATGACGTCGTGGCACATGCGCTCCACCACGGCCATGTCGTGGGAGATGAAGAGATAGGCGAGGCCCATCGTCTCCTGCAGCTCCAGCATCAGGTCCAGCACGCGGGCGCGCACCGACACATCCAGCGCCGCCACGCTCTCGTCGGCCACGATCAGCTTCGGTTCCAGCGCCAGTGCGCGGGCGATGCAGATGCGCTGGCGCTGGCCGCCGGAAAATTCGTGCGGGTAGCGGCTGGCGTGATCGGGCGAGAGCCCGACGCGTGCCAGCAGCGCGGCCGCCCTGTCGCGCCGCTCCGCCGGGGTGCCGATGCGGTGGATGGCGAGCGGCTCGGCGATGGCCTCGCCGACCGACATGCGCGGATCGAGCGAGGCATAGGGGTCCTGAAAGATCATCTGCGCCTTGCGCCGCAGGGAGAGCGCCTGCCGGCGCCCGCCACCGGAGACCGCCTCGCCGTCGATCGCCACTTCGCCTTCGAACGGGATCAGCCCCAGCACTGCCTTGCCGGTGGTGGACTTGCCCGAGCCGCTCTCGCCGACGAGGCCGAGGGTGCGGCCGGGGGAAAGCGCGAGCGAAACGCCCTCCACCGCGCGTTGCCCGGCCCGGCGGGTGCCGAACCAGCCCTTGCGGCCGCCATAGCTGACGGCGAGATCGCGGACGAACAGCACGGGGTTTTCGCCCGCCGGGCGCGGGGCGGCCGGCGTGGCGGTGACGCGCGGCGGACCGTCGGTGCCGGCACGCGCGCCGAGGCGAGCAACCGCGGCGAGCAGCGAGCGGGTGTAGCCCTGCTTCGGTGCTGTGAACAGGGGTACCGCGTCGCCGGTCTCCACGATGCGGCCGGCCTGCATGATGGCCACGCGATCGGCCATTTCCGCCACCACGCCCATGTCGTGGGTGATGAGAATGATGGAGGTGCCGAACTCCGCCTTCAGTTCGCGCATCAGCAGCAGGATCTGGGCCTGAACCGTCACGTCGAGCGCGGTGGTGGGCTCGTCGGCGATCAGCACCTTCGGCCGGCACGACAGCGCCATGGCGATCATGACGCGCTGGCGCATGCCGCCGGAAAGCTCATGGGGAAATTGTTTCAGCCGGCGGGTGGGGTCGGCGATGCGCACCGCGTCCAGCATGTCGCGGGCGCGGGCGGCGGCGTTCTCCCGGCCCTGATGGGCACGGATCGCCTCCTCAAGCTGGGCGCCGATGCTCATCACCGGGTTGAGCGAGGTCATCGGCTCCTGAAAGATCATCGCCACGTCGCGGCCGCGCACCTGCCGCATCGCCCGCTCCGGCAGGCGCGCCAGATCCTGCCCGCCGAGGCGGACGGAGCCGGCGGAAACCCGCAGCGCCATCTTCGGCAGAAGCCGCATGATGGCGAGCGAGGTGACCGACTTGCCGGAGCCCGATTCCCCGGCAAGGCACAGCGTTTCGCCGGCGGCAAGCTCGAAGCTCACGTCGTGGAGCACGCGGCGCGCCCCTTCCGGCGTGCGCGCATCCACGCACAGGCCGGAGACGGAAAGCACCGGCGTCGCCGGGGCTGCAGGGGCATCGGACATCACGAAAGAACGATCCGCGGAAAATAGAACGACACCACCCAGTTCGGCATGTCGACAATCTCGCTGATCCGCAGATCGCCGCACACCGAGCACAGCATGTAGGCATCGACCGGGGCGAGCCCGTGTTCGGCCGAAAGCAGGTCCACCATGCGCTTCAGCGCCTCGCGGGCGCCGGTCATCAGATCCGGGCCGATGCCGGTCGTCACCTCGTAGCCGGCGGCATCCAGATGGCGCGTCACCGGGCCGGGGGTGGTGAAGCGGGGGGCCGCAAGCGGCCGGCCGCGGATGAGGTCGAGGCTGATTTCGACATCCATGCGGCTTTCGATAGCGGTGCCGCACACCTCGCCGTCGCCCTGCGCGGCGTGGGTATCGCCGATCGACAGCAGCGCGCCCGGCACCTCCACCGGCAGATACAGCGTCACGCCCTCGGAGATGTCGCGGATGTCGAGATTGCCGCCGACCCGGCGCGGCGGCACGATGGAATGCAGGCCCGGCTCGGCCGGCGCCAGCCCGATGGTGCCGGCAAAGGGCTTCAGCGGCACACGCCCGCCGGGCCCGTAGAGCGCCGGGGCCATGGTGGCGGCATCGTATTTCCACACATGCAGCGCCGGCTCGGTGAAGTCGTCGGCCAGCAGGCCGAAGCCGGGAATGTTCGCCGTCCAGCCGATGCCCGAGGGGATGAACTTGCGGAAGGTGACCTTCAGCACGTCGCCGGGCTCGGCCCCTTCCACATAGACAGGGCCGGTGACCGGGTTGATCTTGCCGAAATCGAGGGTGCGCACGCTCTCCACGGTGGAGGCGGCATCGAGCTGGCCGGCGGAGGAATCCATGCACTCGAAATGGATGGTCTCGCCGGAACGGGCCGTGAGGACCGGCGCGAAATCGCGGTTCCAGCCGAAGTGGTGGCTGGCGCGATGGATGGTGTGGTTGCAGGCCACGCACATGACAGGGTCTCGCTTTCTGCCCTCGCGGGGAATGGGGGCCGCCGCAGCCGGGGGGGAGTGGCTGCGGCGGCGGGCGGGCGCGGCCCCCGGGGGGGGGGAGGGTGCCGGCGCCCGTCAGCTCGAACGGGGTGCGTCGCTTACGGGTTCACATAGATGGCGTCGTAATTGATGACGCGGGTCGGATCGACATAGATGTCCGGGTCGCCGCCCATACGCTTGGAGCGGGCCACGATGCGGCGCTCGTTGAACACCGGAATCCACGGCGCATCGGCCATCACGTCCACGAAGATCTGACGCCATGCGTCCTGCCGCTCCGCGGCCTTGGCGGGGTCGGACATGGAATCGGCGGCAATGGCGCGCTTCTGCAGGTCCTCGTTGCAGTACCACGCCCAGTTCCAGCCGCCCTGCACCGCGCCGGCGCAGCCCAGAATCGGGCCGTAGAAGTTGGACGGGTCGGGGAAGTCGGCGATCCACGCCATGCCGCCGGACCAGATCATCGGCGCCTCGCCGGGCGTGCCGCCGGCGGCGATGACGTTGGACTGCGCCAGCGACTTGATTTCCGCCTTCACGCCGATGGCCGCCAGATCCTGCTGGATCGCCTGCGCGATGCGCGGCTGCGGGTCGGTGTTGGTGGAATAGAGCACGGTGGAGAAGCCATCCGGATAACCGGCCTCTGCCAGCAGCGCCTTCGCCTTGGCGGGGTCGTAGGCATAGCCCTTGTAGGACGTGTCGTAGCCGGGCATCAGCGGCGGCAGCGGCTGGTTGGCCGGAGTGGCGCGACCGTTGATGATGCGCACGATGCGATCCTTGTTGATCGCCATGTTCACCGCCTGACGCACCTTGAGGTCGTCGAACGGCTTGATCTTGGTGTTCAGCGTCACATAGCCGGTGTGAAGCTGCTGGCCGTCGACGATCATCTCCTTAGCGTCCGGCGCCTTCGTCACTTCAAGGAACTTGGCCGGCGGCACGCCGTCGCCGGCGATATCGACCTCGCCCTTCTGCAGACGCATCAGCGCCACCAGCGGCTCCTGACCGATTTCGACCGTGAAGCTGTTGATGTGCGGCACGCCCTTGATGAAGTAATCGGGGTTGCGCTCGAACACGAGCTTCTGGCCGATCACCCAGTCCTTGAGAGTGAACGGGCCGGAGCCGACCGGCTTCTTGCCGAAATCGCCGGCCGCCGCCTCCACGGCCTCCTTCGGCACGACGGAGGCGAAGTTCAGCGCAAGGACATGCAGGAAGGTGGCATCCGGGCGCGACAGCTTGAACACCACGGTATCGGCATCCGGCGTTTCGATGCCGGTGAGTTCCTTGGTCTTGCCGGCGCTGAAATCGTCGAAGCCCTCGATGGCGCCGAAGAAGCCGGCGCCCGGCCCCTGCGTCTTCGGATCGATGGCGCGTTCGATGGAATATTTCACGTCGGCCGGCGTCAGCGTGCGGCCGTTGCTGAACTTGACGCCGTTGCGCAGCTTGAAGGTGTAGGTCTTGCCGTCCGGCGACACGGTGAAGCTCTCGGCGAGGGAGGGCTCCAGATCGGGGGTGCCGGGCTTGTAGTCCATCAGACGGGAGAACAGGCTCTTGATCATCGACCAGTTCTGCCAGTCGTAGCCGATGGCCGGATCGAGGGTGGCGATGTCGTCCTTGTAGGTGACGACGATGTCGACGCCCTGCGCCTGAGCGAAGGCCGGGGCGACCGACACCGCGGTAAAGGCTGCCGCCGGCAGGACGGCCATGGTGGCAACGAGTGCCGTGGAGCGCAGCAGGTTCATCAGCATTGCAGTGGAAACCCTCTGTTTTCTTGGATGTCTGGGCCGTAGCCCGCGCGCCGGCGCCCTCTCAGGCGGAGCGGATGCGGGGATCGATGAACGGGGCGGCGAGGTCGGCCACCAGATTGCCGGCGACGATGGCGAAGGCGGACACCAGCGTGACGCCCATGATGATCGGGATATCGACCTGCTGGATCGCCTGCCATGCGAGCTGGCCGATGCCCGGCCAGCCATAGACGGCCTCCACCACCACGGCGCCGCTCATGAACTGGCCGATGTCGATGCCGATCATGGCGATAACGGGCAGCAGCGCGTTGGGCAGGGCATGGCGCAGCACCACGCGGGCGCCGGAAAGACCCTTGGCGCGGGCGGTGCGGACATAGTCCTGCCCCAGAACGTCGATCATGGACGAGCGCACCACGCGGGCATACCAGCCGGCCCCGAGGATGCCGAGGGTGAGGGCCGGCAGCACGAGGTGGGCGGGCGTGCCGTAGCCGGCCATGGGAAACCAGCCGAGGGTGGCGGCGAACACATAGAGCAGCATCAGCGCCACGAGGAACTGCGGGGTGGAGACCCCGACGAACGACATGGTCATCACCAGCCGGTCGACCAGTCCGTTGCGCCTGACCGCCGCGATGACGCCGAGGGTGAGGCCCAGCACCACTTCCACCGCGATGCCGGCGGCCATCAGGATCAGGGTTGCCGGCAGGCGGGCGGCGATCAGCGGGGCGACGGGGGTTTTCTGGTTGAAGGAGCGGCCGAGATCGCCCTGCGCGAGATGGGTGAGATAATGCCAGAACTGCGCGGGCAGCGGC
>DAIPYB010000125.1:0-7204 GCA_036782955.1 Pseudoxanthobacter sp.
CCCGGCGTCAGGCAGGAAACGGAACCGGGCTTTCGCCGGTCCCTCCACTGGCGATCTCAGCCAAGAAGGCCGCGCCCGGCCAGATTTCGCATCAGTGCGCCGGCACCGAATGTCCACGGCGCAATAGCATCGGTCGGCCGGACACGGTTGACGAGGCGGCCGAGACGGGGCGAGGCGATGGTGACGATATCGTCGGTGCGATGGGTAAAGCCCCGGCCCGGCTCGTCACGGTCGTCGATGGGGGCAAACAGCGTGCCGAGATAAAGCACCAGCCCATCCGGATAGGCATGATGGGCATTGATGGCCTGCGCCACCAGATCGGCCGGATCGCGGCTGATCTCGGACATCGCCGAATATCCCTCCATGCGATAGCCTTCCGGCCCGTCAACGGTCACGGTCACGGCAAGGCTGCGCACGTCGTCCAGCGTGAAGCCGGCATCGAACAGGCGGATGAAGGGACCGATAGCGGCCGAGGCGTTGTTGTCCTTGGCCTTGCCCAGCAGCAAGGCGGAGCGGCCCTCCACGTCGCGCAGGTTGACATCGTTGCCCAATGTCGCCCCGACGATGGCGCCACGGGACGACACCGCCAGCACCACCTCCGGCTCGGGATTGTTCCACGTCGATTTCGGATGCACGCCGATATCGGCAAAGGCGCCGACGGAGGACATCGGCTGCGCCTTGGTGAAGATCTCGGCATCCGGGCCGATGCCGACTTCCAGATACTGGCTCCATGCGCCGGCGGCGATCAGGGCCTGCTTCAGCGAGGCGGCCTCCTGCGAGCCGGGCGTTAGCTTCTTCAGGTCGTCGCCGACGAGGGAGCGGATATGGGCGCGGATGCCGTCCGCCGCATCGGCATCGCCGCGCGCGCGCTCCTCGATGACGCGCTCGATCATCGAGACCACGAAGGTCACGCCGGCCGCCTTTACCGCCTGAAGATCGACGGGCGCCAGAAGGCGGGGCGATGCCGCGCCGGCCGCATCCGGCAGACTGGCGGCGGCAATGGTCGCAAGCGGCCCGAGATCGCTGCCGGCGGCGGCACGCAGCGCCGCGGCCGGATCGGCCGTCTCCAGAAGATCGGCTATGGTGGGAAAGTCCGTGGTGATATCCGTCAGCCGGTCGCCGTCGACCCGCACGACGGCAGGCCCGACGCCGGGCACGTCCACCCGGCCGACCAGCGCCGCACCGTCGCCCGTTGCCAGCGCCGCGATTTCCGCGCTGAAATCCGCGGCCAGACTCTCTCTTGTCATGACGTTTCCTGCCTTTGGCTTGTTATGCCGGCAGGGTGCAGCATCGGTCGCTGCGATCAATGCGTTTTTCCGCAGAACATGCCACGCAATCGCGCACAGACCGCGCAACAGGCGGTGGCGGCGAGCGCAGTGCGGGCCGGACGAATATTCGCCCCGCCATGGTCGTGCCCGCCGCCTTTTACACACCCGATTACCGCCGGACGCGTGATGACGCGGCCACCGACACCGCGTAAAAAAGACAGATCAGGCCCGGCCGCATCGCCGCCGACCGACCCACAGAGGCAGACATGACGAAACTGAAAATCACCGCCGGTCCGTTCGAGTTCGATGCCCGGCTCGAAACCGAACTTGCGCCGGCAACGTGCGCTTCCTTCCTGAAGCGGCTGCCGTTCGAGAGCAAGGTGGTGCATGTGCGCTGGTCCGGCGAGGGCGTGTGGATGCCGCTGGGCGACATGAATTTCGAGGTCGGCTACGAGAACCACACCAGCTATCCGGCTCCCGGACAGATCATTCTCTATCCCGGCGGCATCAGCGAAACCGAGATCCTGCTGGCCTATGGCGGCGTCCACTTCGCCTCCAAGGTCGGCCAGCTTGCCGGCAACCACTTCATCACCATCACCAGCAATCTGGAAAACGTCGCGGTGCTCGGCCGCAAGACGCTGTGGGACGGCGCACAGCCGATCCGCTTCGAACTGGCCTGAGCCGGCGAGACCCGTGCGCGCCTGTCCTTCGGGACAGGCCGCGCGCGGCACAACACAGTGTCATCGTTTTCGGGGCTTTGAGGCCCCGGCCGGCAATGGCATTCCTGTCGGAAACGAACGATCCGCCCTCCGAAGGGCGCAGAACCGGCAAGGAAGACGCCCATGCTCGTCGATGGCAAATGGACCGATGACTGGCAGCCCGTGCAATCCACCGACGCCAAGGGCGGTTTCGTGCGGCAGGTTTCCAGCTTTCGCAACTGGATCACGCCCGACGGCGCCCCGGGTCCGACCGGTGAAGGCGGCTTTGCCGCGGAGGCCGGCCGCTACCACCTTTATGTCGCGCTCATCTGCCCGTGGGCATCACGCACGCTGATCGCCCGCCGCCTCAAGGGGCTGGAAAACGCGATCTCGGTCTCCGTAACGGAACCCTCGATCACCGATCAGGGCTGGCGCTTCGGCGATTATCCCGGCGCCACGCACGATAGTGTCAACGGCGCGACCTACATCCACGAAATCTACACCCGCGCCGATCCCCACTTCACGGGCCGCGCCACGGTGCCGGTGCTGTGGGACAAGGCGCGCGGCACCATCGTCAACAACGAGTCGGCCGATATCGTGCGGATGCTGAACAGTGGCTTCGGCGCGCTGGCCGACGACACCTTCGATCTGCGCCCGGCAGATCTGGCGACGGAAATCGATGCCCTCAACGACTTCATTTATCCGCGCCTCAACAACGGCGTCTACCGGGCCGGCTTCGCCACCACCCAGATCGCCTACGAGGAAGCCTTCACCGATGTCTTCACCACGCTGGAGACGCTGGAAACCCGCCTGAAAGACGGTAGTCCGTTCCTGTTCGGCGACCGCTTCACGGAAACGGACATCCGCCTGTTCGTCACGCTGGTGCGCTTCGACGCCGCCTATTATGGCCTGTTCAAGTGCAACCTGAAGCGGATCGCCGATTATCCGGCCTTGTCGGCCTATGTGCTGCGGGTGCTGGCAATCCCCGGCATACGCGAGACGGTCAGCATCGATCATATCAAGCACGGCTACTATTCCATCCGGTCGCTGAACCCGACCGGCATCGTGCCGCTCGGACCGGATCTGCCGGGGATCGCTCCCGTCGCCCCCACCCGTCGCGCCTGAGGCACGACGGATCGTGGCAGACAGGCAATGGCGCAACCCGCGCCATTGCCAGAGACAATATCAATCCTGAATCTGGATCTTGATCTTCCCGCCAAACGGCCCCTTCCCTTCAATGAATTCGCCCGCCCGGGGATTTTTCGGCGGCTTGGCGGTGAAGATATCCGTGAACCAGTTGCCGCCGGCAACATCTTCCAGATCTTCGTCGTCCACGGGCTTGGCTTCGGTCTTTTTATCGCTCATCGTCTTCGCCCTGTCCCTGTCGTTTCGATAGAGCCACGATAGCGCGTAAGACTGACGCCAACCTTACAGCCGCATTCCGGACAACCCGTCTTGCCCGCACGGCTCCCCACGCGCTGTCAGCGCGGCGACGGCGCGACCGCGGCAGACACCGGCGCCAGCGCCGCTTCCGTGCTGGTCATGGACCCCATAACGAAGGCCAGGTTGGCAGCGGCAATGAGTGCGGCTGCATGGGCGTCCGCCTGTGCCTGCCGGGCATCGAGCAGGCCGTTATTGGCCGCCGTCGCAACCGTGATGGTCCCGACGCCGTTGCGATAGGCCTCCAGCGCGGCGTCGTAGGTAATCGCCGCCGCCTTCACCAGCGCCGTCGCGGCCCGATAGCTTTCCAGCGCGGTGCGCAGGGCATTGGTGGCGGCAACCACCTCGGTCGCCGCGTCCGACTGCGCCTTGCGATAGACGCTTTCGGCGGTAGCGGCGACGGATTCCGCCTGCTTCACCTGCGCCGCACGCAGGCCGCCATCGAAGATCGGCACCGTCGCCCCGAGAAGCACACCGGTTCCGCTGGCCTGCTGGCCAATGGTGGGCAGGCCGTTGGTGTTGAAGCTGCCGGTCCCGGTCGCGGCTGCGCCGGCCAGATAGACCTTGGGCATCTGCCCGGCCCGTGCGGCCGCCACGCCCGATTTGCCGGCTTTCATGGCGGCATAGCTCGCCGCCACGTCGGGCCGGCGGGCCAGCGCCACCTCGACAAGCGCATCAACCGGCAGCTTCACGCCGTCCGGCAGTCGGCGGCCGGTGGAATCGGCAACGCGCATTCGCAGCATCGGATTGAGGCCCATGGCGTTGAGCAGAAGCTGATAGGCATCGCGCTCGCCGCCCTCCGCCCCGACGCGGCGCAGTTCCTCCTGCGCCACCTGCTGGCGGGCCTGCGCCACCTCGACGGAGGTCGCCAGTCCACCGGCCTCGCGCTTCTCCGCCGCCTCGCGGATCGCGATGCTGTTGGAGAGCGCCTGCAGCGCGATCCGCACCCGCGCCTGTGCCACGCCATAGGAATAATAGGCGCGCGTCACGTCAAAGATGAGCTTCTGGTGGGCGCCGTTGAAAAGAGTGTTTGCCGCCAGACTGTTCTGGCGGGCCGCGTCGGCAACGGCGCTGCGCTCGCCGAAATCGAACACCAGCCACTGCAAGGCCACGTTGGGTGCCACGCCCTCCGCGGTGGTGTTGAAATAACGCTCCCCGCCCAGAAGGGTCGGCAGGGATGTAGTGACGTTCTGCATGCCGCCGATGACATTGGCGGTGATGAGCGGCAGGAACGTCGCCTCTGTCATGCCAACGGCCAGCGCCGCGCGCCGGGCGCTTTCCCACGCCATGCGCGTCGTCGGGTTGTGGCGCTGGGCAAGATCGATCAGTTCCGGCAAATCGTAGGCACGTTTCGGGTCGACGACCGGCGCCGGCTCCAGTTCCGTAAGCGCGGCGCTCGACGGCACGGCGAAGCTGGCCGGAGCATCCGGTTTGTCCTCTCCCGCAGGCTTTTCGTCGCCCGCGGACTTGGGCGCGGACCGGGTGGCGACAAGGCCGGAGGAATCGCTGCTCTTGCCGTCCCACGGCTTGTCCGGGGCGGGCGGCGCCATCTGCAAGGCGTTGGAGGCACACCCCGCCGCAAACCCGGCGACGATGGCTGCGGCGGCAAGCAGGCCGGCTTTGCGCACGCGGGCAGCCATCACACGCCTCCCGCCAGCGCCGTGCCGAGACGACCGAGACGCGCCCCGATGGACGGGCCGGCTTCGTCACGCGCCGCCGCACCGGGCTCGGGCAACGGCCCCGCACCCGGCAGCCCCGAGACCGCCTGCGCCAGTGCATCGAGATCGTCGGCAACGGCCGGCGGCACCTCGCCGGTAAAATAGAGCGCGCGCCCCAGTCCCTCGGCCTCGCGGCGGGCGGTTTCCAGCCGGCCGCGAATTTCGGGGGCCGGGCGCACGCGCGCCGGCTCGAACGGCGTCAGGTAGAGCGCATCGCCGACCCCGCTCAACAGTTCCTCGGCGCTGGCAAGCCGGCCGGCCGCGCCGGCCCGTTCGGCCGGCTTCAGCCGGGCGATGACCGCCAGGTGCGCCAGCGCCTGCCCCATCCGCAGCCGGATCGCGGCCTCCACGCTCACCGGCCAGATCTGCGTGAAAATCAGATAGACGACGAGATTGCCCAGCAGCACGCCGATCACGCGGTCGCGGCCTGCATCCATGTCGGTCGCCGGCCCCGATCCCTGCAGCACGCAGAGCAGGAAAGCCAGCGCCACCTGCACCCCGGCATAGGCGATGCGCTCGTTGCCACTGGCGATCCAGCCGCCCAGCAGGCAACCGAAGAACACCAGCGCCATCAGCCCCCCGACGCTGTCGAGAAACGGCATCACGAACACGATGGCGAGAATGCCCATGGTGGCCCCCACCAGACAGCCCGCAATGCGCAGGCCGAGCTTGTGAACGGTCTCGCCGGTGGTGCCGAGCGACACGACATAGCAGGTGATCATCGCGGTGTGGATGCCCTGCCAGTCGAGGCCGGTATAGATGATGTAGCAGATGATGGCCGCCGCCGTGCCTTTCAGCGCGAAGCGCTGATAGACCGGATTGGTGAAGGCATCGGGCAGGAAAAAGCCGTCCTTTTCGCCGGCAACGGCCGGTGGCGGCTCGGCGCCCGCCATCACCGCCAGCGCCTGCCATGCCTCGCCCAGCGGCCCCCGCGCACCGGCATGCCGGGCAGGCGGCTCGGGCATTGCCTCGCTGGCATCCAGCGCGGCAATGGCATCGCCGATATGATCGGCAAGCGCCAGCCGGTCCGCTTCCCCGGCCTCCGGCAGCAGTGCGCCGACCGCCACCAGCAGGCGGAAGGAGGCCGGAACATCGCGGGCGATCTGCTGCAGGCCGGCAGCCGGCAGCAGGTGAAACAGCTTCGCAAGGCCGGCGCTCTTCAGCGCCTCCGCATTGCCCTCTCCCAGCCGTTCGCCGAATGCCGCCCGCCAGTCGCGGCCGGGCTCGCGCAATGCCGCCTCGCACAGGACCAGCCGGTCGCGCAGTCGTTCGCGCAGCAGGCTCACCGGCGAGCGGCCCACCAGCAGGCAGAACACCACCATCAGCATCATCGGCATCGCAGCCATCTGCCAGGCGTAGAGCATGCCGCGCGTCACGACCTCGCCCACAGGGGCGTCACTGACCAGCGTGAGGGTGAAGGCGATGACCAGCGCAATGACACCGCCGACGGGTCCAAGCTTGCTGGCGCCCTGCAGGAACAGGAATACGAACGACACCGCGGCAATCGTCAGCATTCTCAATAACGGCGACTCAATCGTTATGGCCGCGAGAAAAATGACGAAGAACACCACGATGGAGACCAGCACGATGATGCCGAGCGCCATGGCGATGCTCTCTGCCGCATCGCGCTTCATCACGAAGATCACGAGATAGCAGCTGATGCCGGCCTCGGGTGTCTTGTAGAGCGCGGCGACGGCGGCGACGATGGCGCACAGCAGCGCGATACGCCACATCATGCCGCCACGGCCGGGGAACGGCGCAAGGTCGGCCATCGCCTGCCGGGCAATCGTGCGGGCAGAACTTGCGGCCTCGCCGGCGATATCCGGCTCGGCGGGCGTCGTCGGTTCCGCAGCGGTCGCCGGTTTAGCAGCGGTCGCCGGTTTAGCAGCGGTCGTCATGGCGGATCACCACATCGGCCGAGGCGCCGACGCGCATCAGATCCGCCGGCGGATCGATCAGGCGCACGCGCACGGGAAAACGCTGGGCGATGCGAACCCAGTTCAGTGTCTTGGGAATATAGGGCAGCCGGCTCGGCAGGCTCAGCATGTCTTCCGAGGTCACGCCCCAGCCGATGCTCTCC
>DAIPYB010000126.1:0-7166 GCA_036782955.1 Pseudoxanthobacter sp.
GAGCGAGATGACCTGCGGCACCAATGCCATCGGCACCGCGCTGGTGGTGGGGCAGGCGGTGCAGATTCACTCCGCCGAACATTATTGCTCCGGCATCAAGCGCTGGTCGTGCTCGGCCAACGTCATCCGCGATCCCTGCGACGGGCACATTCTGGGCGTGGTCGATGTGTCCGGCCTGACGGACACTTTCAACCGTCATTCGCTGGCGCTGGTAGTGGCCACCGCCGGGCGCATCGAGAACCGGCTCGCCGAAATGGAAATGGAAGCACGCTTCCAGCTTCTTGACCGCTGCATGGACCGGCTTTCCGCCAGCGGAGACGGCATCGTGGTGTTTGACCGGCGTGGCCGGCCGATCCGGGCAAACGGCGCGGCGACGGCAGCGCTCGATGCCCTCGGCATACGGCGCGGCGAGGGGACGACGGGCGCCGGCGACGACGGCCTTGCGTCGCTGCGGCTGGAGTGCCGGCGCGGGCGGGCGCTGCCCGACCATCTGCCCGACTGGCTGGAGCGCGACTGGCTTCAGCCGGTGATGGCCGATGGCGAGGCGCTGGGGTTGATGCTGGCTCTGCCGCCGCCGCGCCGCGCGCCGCGTCCGTTCGTCGTGCCGCAAGCGACTGCCCCGCAAGCGGCGGCGGGCCGGTCGGGCGATGGCGCCGGGCCGGCCGGCGATCCCTTCGGCCGGCTGGCAGGCGCCTCGCCCGCGCTGCGCGAGGCCGTCGGCAAGGCGCGCCAGCTTGCCGGCAGCCGGGCGCCGGTGTTGCTGCTGGGGGAGACGGGAACCGGCAAGGATGTCTTCGCCGAAGCCCTGCACCGCGGCGGGCCCGCGCCGGGCGGTCCGTTCGTGGCGCTCAACTGTGGCGGCTTCTCGCGCGAACTGCTCTCCAGCGAGCTGTTCGGCTATTCCGAAGGGGCCTTTACCGGCGCGCGGCGCGGCGGCATGACCGGCAAGATCGAGGCCGCGGACGGCGGCACGCTTTTTCTGGACGAGATCGGCGAGATGCCGCTCGATCTGCAGCCCCATTTCCTGCGCGTGCTGGAATCCGGCGAAGTCTATCGCATCGGCGAGACCCGGCCCCGCAAGGTCAACTTCCGCCTCGTGGCCGCCACCAACCGCGACCTGCGTGCGGAGATCGGCGCCGGGCGCTTTCGCATGGACCTGTTCTACCGCGTTGCGGTCACATCGGTTCGCGTGCCGCCCTTGCGCGAGCGCGGCGGAGACGTTGCGCTGATCGCAGGGCAGATGCTGGCCGCGCTGGGTGAGCGTCTTGGCCAGCCGCCGCGTGCGCTGTCGCCGGCACTTCTCGCTCGTCTCGAAGCCTATCGCTGGCCGGGCAACGTGCGGGAACTGCGTAATGTGCTGGAAAGCATGGTTCTGATGTCCGCAAGCCCGGTGCTGCATGAAGCGGACCTGCCGTCGGAACTGATGGAGCCGGCCGCGGCCAGCCCGCCGTTTCCGCTTGCAGCCGGTGAGGGCGAGGGCAGCGCGGCCGGGCTGACCCGGATGGAGGCGGCGGAGCGCGAGGCTTTGCTGCGTGCCATGCGCGACTGCCGCGGCAACATGACGGCGGTGACCCGGACCCTCGGCATCGCCAAGAGCACGGTTTACGCCAAGCTCAAGCGGTTCGGCCTTGAAGCCGTGGTGGATGAGCTGCGCCGCGAAAATATCTGAATCGTCCTATCTGTTGAGTTTCCAGAGGCCGCCGGACAATCCCGGCGGCCTTTTTCGTGCGTCCGCGGCGCGGCCATGTTGCGTTGCGAAATGATCGTTCGGAAACCGGACACCCATCCGCAAACAGGACATGCGGACGAACGGTGGCTTTCATTGGAACTGGAGGAAGGCAAAGTAAAATCAAATGGATAGCTATCCTTCGTCGCGGTGCCTGCACTGGCATGGCGCTTGCGGTTCCTCTGGCACGACCGGGCGGGGCATGCGGACTTACGCGATGCCCCGGAAAACAACATCCGAAACCCGGCGCCAGGATACGGGAGGAGGCCACGCCACATGGCTTTACAGATCAACATCGATAATGGCGGCACGCTCACCGACATCTGCATCATCGCCGATGACGGGGTGAAGAAGACGAAGGTGCTGACCACCCCCTACGATCTTTCCAAATGCTTCTTCGAGGGCCTGCAGAAGGCTTCCGGCGTGCTCTACGGAGCGCCGGACGTGAAGCGGTTGCTGGAGGAAGTGGATCTCATCCGCTATTCCACCACGCAGGGCACCAACGCCATCTGCGAGCGCAAGGGCCCCCGGCTGGGCCTGATCCTCGATGCCAGCGCCCGCGACCTGCCGGCCCGGCTGGCCGCTCACGACCCGGACGTATTCGCCGCGCTCGTCGGCGACCGGGTCGTGTTTCTCGATCCGTCGGCGGTGACGGGCGAGGAGGCCGATGTCGATGTCGTGCGCGCGATCAACACACTGACCGCGGCGGGTGCCAATCGTCTGGTCGTCAGCTTCGCCGGTGCGGATTACCGCTATCTCGAGGATGCCTTCCGCAAGGTCGCGCTGCGTAAATATCCCCGCCACCTGCTGGGCGCGGTTCCGATCCTCTACGGCAGCGACCTCGCCTCCGATGGCAGCGAGGAGCGGCGGACTTGGACGGCACTGATCAATTCGTTCCTGCATCCGTCCATGGAAGCGTTTCTCTATAATGCCGAGAACCGCCTGCGTGCCTACCGCACCCGCAATCCGCTGCTGATCTTCCGCAACGACGGCGATGCCTCGCGCGTGGCCAAGACGGTGGCGATCAAGACCTATTCTTCCGGCCCGCGCGGCGGCATGGAAGGCGTCAAGGCGTTCTCGAAGCTCTATGGCTTCACCGATGCCGTGTCCATCGATGTCGGCGGCACCACCACCGATATCGGCCAGTATATCGACGGGACCGTGGCCGAGGTGCGCCGCGGGCATGTGGAAGGCATCAGCGTCTCGTTCCCGCTGTGCGAGATCCTCAGCGCCGGGGCCGGCGGGTCGTCGGTGTTCAAGGTCGTGAACGGGGCGATCGTCATCGGGCCGGAGAGCGTGGGCGCGGTGCCGGGTCCGGCCTGCTTCGGCCGCGGCGGCCGGCAGGCGACCATCACCGACGCCAGCCTGCTGATGGGTCTGTTCGATCCGGCCTCCTATTTCGGCGGCGGCCTCGGGCTCGACAAGGAGCGCGCGGCGGCGGCCATCACCACCAACATCGCCGAGCCGCTGGGTATTGCGCTCGACGAGGCGCTGGTGCGCATGGAGGCGGCCTACGAGGCCAAGATCGCCGCCGAGCTGCAGGCCTTCACCCGGCTTTCCGCCGATACCGTGATGCTGGCCTTCGGCGGCGCCGGTCCGCTCAATGCCTGCGGCGTGGCGGAAAAGGCGGGGATCGCCCGCGTGGCGGTGCCGCACATGGCGGCCGTGTTCAGCGCCTACGGCATCGGCGCCTGCGACATCTCCCAGCGCTACAGCGTGACGCTGCCGGAGCGCACCACCGCGGCCCTCGCGGCCGCGCTCGGCGAAATCCGCCTCAAGGCGGCGCGCGACATGTTCGCCGAAGGCTGCGGAGAGGGCAGCTACACCATCGTCGCCCGTCTGGTGGGCGAGGGCGCCGACGGCCGCGAGGAGACCGTGGCGCTCGGCGACGAGCCGGTGTTCCCGCCGGCGCTGGAAAACGCCCCGGTGGTGGAACTGGAAGTCGCTGCCGTGCGCACTCTGCGGTCGGTCTCCGCCGCGCATGTGGCGGTGGAAGCCCGCATGCCCGCCCATGCCGCCGCCGAGCGCGTGGTGCTGACCGACACCCATGGTCGCATCGCCGTGCCGGTCTATCGCGTCGCGGACATGAAGCCGGGCAGCTACGCCCACGGCCCGGCAATCGTCGAGGAAGACTACTTCACCTGCCGCGTGCGTGACGGCTGGCGCTTCGTCGTCAGCGATGCCGGCGACATCATCCTGAACCGGGAAGGCTGATCCCCATGAAAATCCCCATGACCGAATATCTCCGCATCGATCTTGAGACGGAGAAGTGGGAATGCCGCGTCTGCGACCACGAGATCGGCGCTGCCGGCCGCTCCTACAAGGAAGGGCTTCTGGTCCACGACCGCGACCCGACGGAAATCCATCCGCCGGTCATTGATCCGCAGCGCTACCGCTTCACCTTCAGCCCGGATCCGGAATGGGTGCGCATTCTGGAATATTGCTGCCCCCACTGCGGCACGCAGGTGGAAACCGAATATGCCGTGCCCGGCCATCCGCCGCTTTACGACATGGAGGTGGATCTGCCGGCGCTGAAGGCGCAGTGGGCCGCGCGCGGCAAGGCGGCGGAGCCCTATGCCGGCCCGGCCGTGGTGGCCGGCGAGGCACACAATCACTGACCGGCACCGCGCGGGCGCGCCTTTGCGCCCGCGCATCGCAAACCAACGCAGCCGCGGCAAGCAGGCGCGAACGGATAATCTCCCGGGAGGCAAAATGAAGCGCGTTTCAGTCGATATCGGTGGCACGTTCACCGATTGTTTCGTGGTGTGGGACAAGCAGTATATCGAAGCCAAAGCCCTGACCACGCATCATAATCTCGCAATGGGGTTCAACGAGGCGCTGGGCAAGGCCTGCCGGGTGCTGGGCATCGAGCTGGAGGAAATCCTCGGCCAGGTGGATTCGGTACGCTACGCCACCACCCTCGGCACCAACGCCCTCATCGAACACAAGGGACCGAGGATCGGCATGCTGGTGACCGCCGGCTACGAGGCGACGGTGCCGCTCAGCCGCGCCCGCGGCTATGGCGAGGGGCTCGACAATCTCGGCCAGCAGGACATGCCCAACGCCCGGCGGCCCGATCCGCTGGTCGAGGCCCACA
The DNA here is from genome assembly GCA_036782955.1 of Pseudoxanthobacter sp. Taxonomy (GTDB): domain Bacteria; phylum Pseudomonadota; class Alphaproteobacteria; order Rhizobiales; family Segnochrobactraceae; genus Pseudoxanthobacter. The sequence continues at coordinate 4,824 of DAIPYB010000126.1, forward strand.
TGATCCGCGGCGTGCGCGAGCGGGTGGATTTTCAGGGCCGGCTGGTGATGCCGCTCGATGAGGAGGACGTGCGCCGCCAGATCCGCGAACTGGTGGACCGGGGCGCGCAGATCATCGTGGTGGCACTCGTCAACAGCGTGGTCAGCCCCGCCCACGAGCAGCGCATCGAGGAAATCCTGCTGGAGGAATATCCCTCGCATCTGCTCGGCGCCATTCCGGTCATCCTGTCCCATCAGGTTGCGGGCCGCAAAGGCGAATATGTGCGCGCCACCTCGGCCATCGTCGACGGCTACCTGCACTCCACCATGTATCACGCGCTCTCGGCGCTGGAGCAGAACCTGCGCGCGCATTCCTACGACAAGCCGATGCTGGTGATCCACAATTCCGGCGGCATGGCCCAGCTCAATTCCACCGATGCGTTGCAGACCATCCACTCCGGCCCGGTGTCCGGCATCGGCGCCTCCGAGCACCTCGCCATGCAGGCCGCGCTCGGCAACGTGGTGGCGACCGACATGGGCGGCACCAGCTACGATATCGGCATCGTCGTCGATGGCGGCATCAAGCACTACGACTTCAATCCGGTCATCGATCGCTGGCTGGTGTCGGTGCCGATGGTCCATCTCGTCACGCTCGGGGCGGGCGGCGGTTCCATCGCCTCCTATGACCGCATGTACAAGACCGTGAAGTGCGGGCCGGAAAGCGCCGGTTCCGATCCCGGTCCCGCCTGCTACGACCGCGGCGGCCTGCGGCCCACGGTGACCGACGCCGATCTCGTGCTCGGCTATCTCGATGCCGCCAATTATGCCGGCGGCTCCATTCCGCTCAATCCGCGTCGGGCGAAGGCGGCGATCGAGGACGCGCTCTGCGACGATCTCGACTGCTCCGTCATCGAGGCGGCGCTGCTCATCCGCGAGAAGGTGGATGACAACATGGCCAACGGGCTGTTCACGGAGCTGCGCGCACGCGGCTATGACCCCCGCGATTTCACCATGCTGGCCTATGGCGGCAACGGCCCGCTGCACTGCTGCGGCATCGCACAGAACCTGAACATCGACCGCATCCTGGCGCCGCCGCTGTCGTCGGTGTTTTCCGCCGTCGGGGCCGGCAACATGCACCAGCTCCACATCCACGAGCAGTCGCTCTACATGGTGCTCTACGACAGCAACACCCGGCGCCTGTTCGACGATTACGACCGCTTCAACGCCATCGTCGGCGAACTGAAGCACCGCGGCACGCAGGACCTGCTGCGGCAGGGCGTTGCGGCGGAGGATATCCGCCACAACCTCGAACTCGACATGCGCTATGGCAATCAGCTGGTGCAGACCACGGCCGTGATCCCCTCTCACGAGGTCAACGGCCCGGCAGACGTGCTGGCTATCATCTCGCAGTTCTCGTCCGATTACGGCAAGCGTTTCGGCGAGGGGTCGCAGGCGCCCGAGGCCGGCATTCGCATCAACACCATTCGCGTGGCAGCCTATGTGCACCACGAGACGGTGCAGTTCGAGAACATCAAGCCGGTGCCGAAGGCGGAGCGCCACGCACCGCCGGCCCCGGCCGGCCATCGCACCTGCTGGTTCGTCGGCCACGATACGCCGTTCGAGACGCCGGTTTGGAGCCGGGCCGCCGTGGCGCCCGGCGTCGAGATCGCCGGACCCGCCATCATCGCGTCCGACGTGACCACCTTCCTCGTCAATCCGGGCTGGACGTTCGTGGCCGCAAGGCAGGGCGCCTCATGGTTCCTCAGGAACGAGCCTTCGCAGACGCATCACTGAACAAGCCTTGCGCAACAGAACGCACAGCATCGGAGGAAACACGGGATGAACGATCTGAGCCTGACCGGCCGTGGCCGGCTGCCGACCGCCAAAGACATGGAACTCATCAACAAGTTCCTGAACGATACCACGCTGTTTCTCGGACCCGACCCCGAGATCATGCAGAACCACGACCTGATGCCGCGCACCGCCGATGAAGAAACGGCGGTCGGCGCGGTTTCGGATGCCCATATCATCGCCAAGATCCGCGACCGCATTCAGGCCGGCTGCGACGAAGGCTATGAGATGGTGGAGCAGATGGGCGCCGCCCCCGGGGCCAAGTGGGGCGATGTCATCACCGGCGTCTATTCGGCGGCGGGCGATCTGGCCATCGCCTCGGCCGGCGGTGTGCTGATCTTCTCCGCGCTGGTGCACCATCCCATCAAGTTCATCATCAAGAACTGGATGAACGACCCCACCGTGGGCGTGCGCGAAGGCGACGGGTTCATTCACAACGACTCGCGCTACGGTAACGTTCACAACACCGACCAGAGCATGATCCTGCCGATCTTCCATGAAGGCCGGCTGGTGT
>DAIPYB010000127.1:0-7151 GCA_036782955.1 Pseudoxanthobacter sp.
GCAGCCCGCTGACCAGCGTGGCCGAAAAGCTGCGTGTCGAGCGGGAGACCTGTTCCATCACGGCGGCAAGCTGCTCGCTTGCCGCAAGGCTGGCATCGCCGGCTGCCTCGGCCATCGGGCGTGTCCTTATCTTTGTGGTGTCCGGTCGGGAAAGCGCGCCATCAGCGCCGCAAGCTGGGGGCGGCGCAGGGCGGCGGCCGGGTGCGGCGGCCCGGCCATCAGCCGCAGCACGGCCGCCAGTTCACGCGGCGTCAGCCGCCAGAAGGCGTCGGCCGGAAGCCCGAGACGCCCGATGCAGAAGCCGAGGGCCGTGTCCCACGGGAAGGGGTCCGCCGCGAACGCACCTGCGCCCGCGGCTGCGGAGGGTTTTGTCCCTCCGCGCCATCGCCGAAGGTGGCCAGCAGCAGCCGCACGACGATGTCGGCATAGCCCAGCGCCCCGCCGGCCTGCGCCATGCCCGCCACCGTCGCGTCGTCGATGTCGTGGCCGGCCCCGCGCAGGCCGGCGCCGATGATGCGGATGGCATCGCGCGCCGAAAGGCGCCCTTCGCCCAGCCGGCCGGCAAGCGCGGAAAGATCGTCCGCGCCGAAGGCCGTTTCCAGCTCGGCCAGCGCCCCCAGCGTCAGACACAGCGTGCGGCTGCGTCCACCCAGTTCGGCGGCGATTTCGCCGCGCCGTGCGTTCGCCATGGCTCAGTGCGCCGAGAAGGTGAGTTCGCCGGCCGATTCCAGCGCCATCTCGAACGTCACCTCGCCATCGTGCTCGCCGGCATATTCGAGGGCGGAGATATGGAAGGGCCCGGTGACGACGCCGAAATCGGGGATCACCACTTCCCAGTTGCGCTGTTCGCTGCCGAAGAACAGCGCCCGCACGGTGGCGTCGGCTTCCGCGTCGCGGAACACGCCCGAGCCGGAAAGGCTGGCCCGGCGCACGCCGCTGCCCGCCAGCAGTTCGCGCCAGCGCCCGGCGCTGTCGGAATCCGTCACATCGGCGGCCTCGGCGCTGAACGCCAGCTTGCGGGCGCGCAGGCCCGCCACCGTCACATAGGTGCCCGTGCCGGTGCCATCCACCTTCAGCAGCAGGTCGCGTCCCTTTTGTGCAGCCATCATGGTTCTCCCCGCGGAACGCCGTCGCCGGCCCGCGTCGTTGTCGGTTGCTGTGGGAAGTCGTTGGAACGGAAAGGCTCAGAGCGGCTCGCTGACGGCCCTGAACGACACGGTCGCCTCGATGGTGCGGCCGTCGCGGGCAAGGCGGGTGATCCGCCCGCGGGTGGCGATGTCCACCAGCCGGTGGCCGGCAGGCGCCAGCGGCGCGCCGTCGAGCAGTGCCTCCAGGCGGGCGGCGATCGCCTGCGCCTCACGCCGGCCGGCGGCGCGCGAGCGCACCACGAGGTCGAAGCGATGCTCGTGCAGCGGCCCGGTATCCGCCGGCACGGGGCCGACAGCCCAATCGCCCACCGCCACCAGCGGCAGTGCCGCCGCGCGCGGAGCAATGTCATGCACCGCCCCCTCGCCCAGCAGCACCGCCAGCGCCGCATCGCCGGCAAGGCAGGCATAGACCGCCTGTTGCAGGGCAAATCCCGCATCGCTCATTGCCCTTCCTCCTCGGCCAGCAGAATGCGAAAGCGACGGCTGTCGTCCTCGTCATGGCCGGCCAGAATGCGAAAGCGGCGTGTCGCGGTGCGCGCCCGGAGCCCGCCGCCGATATCGCCGCGCGCGCGGATGCGGATGCGGTGGGTCACGATGCCGTCGAGCCGGCCCGCCTCGATGCGGCAGGCCGCATCCACCGGCATGACCTGCGCCCACAGCGTGGCGACAGGCACCGGTCCGCCGGTCCGCCCACCGCCGCCGTCCGGGACGGTGCTTTCGCGCTCGAACGCCAGCCGGGTGCGCAGGCGGCCCGCGCTCACAGCCGCACCGCACGATAGGGCGCCGCGAGCGCCGCCACGCCCTGCGTCACCGCCGCGCTCGCCACCCCGAGAACGGAGGCCTCGCGGTGCTCGTACCAGTGCGCCACGAGCATCATCAGCGCCTGCACCAGCGGCTTCGGCACCGCCTCGGCCGTTGCTCCAAGCCCGGAATCGAAATCGATTTCAGCCCCGTTGCGCGCCGCCCGCCCGGGCCCCGCGCTAAGATGCACCCTCGCCGGCTCCGATGACCGGTCGAGACGCCACTGCTCCGGCGACAGGCTCGTCGCCACGCCGTCGCCATCGAAGATCACGACGCCCGTCACCGCCGTCACCGGCCCCGGCGCCAGCGCCACCGGCCCCTGCGCCGCGCTGGCCGGCACCGCCGCCCGCCAGCCCTGCGCCACCAGCGCGCACCGGGTTTCGCCTTCGATGTAACCGCGCGCCGCCGCGATCAGGCCGGCGATCAGCGCGTCCTCGTCCGCGCCGTCGACGCGCAGGAAGGTCTTCGCCTGCTGCAGCGTCACCGGCTCCGCCGGCGGCGGACGCACCATGAAAGTCGTCATCGCGCCCTCCCTGAATTGATACCGGCCCCGCCCGGCCGGGCGGGGCCGAAGCCGGCTCAGGCGGCGAATTTCAGCAGCTTGATCGCGGCGAAATCCTGCACCCCGCCGCCGACGCGCTTGGTGGTGTAGAACAGCACATAGGGCTTGGCCGAATACGGGTCGCGCAGCACGCGCACCCCCATGCGATCGACCACCAGATAGCCGCGTGCGAAGTCGCCGAAGGCCAGCGACAGGCTGCCCGCCGCCATGGCCGGCATGTCCTCCGCTTCCACCAGCGGAAAGTTCATCAGCGTGGCATCGGCGCCGGGCGTGGCCGGCGGCGCCCACAGATAGTGGCCGTCGGCGTCCTTCATCTTGCGGATCGCCGCCTGCGTCTTGCGGCTCATCACGAAGCTGGCGTTCTGGCGATAGCCGGCCTTCAGGCTGTAGACCAGATCGACCAGGATGTCGGAGGGGCTGGTGGCGGCGAAACCGCCGGCAACGCCGGTGGCGAGCCAGCCGAGCTTGCCCCAGCTCCACGCCCCGTCGGCCACCGTGTCATAGGCGAGGAAGCCCTTCGGCCGCGCCACGCCGTCGCCGGTCACGAAGGCGGTGCCCTCCTGCTCGGCAAAGGCGGTCTCCACCTCCTCCGCGATCCACTGGTCGATATCCACCACCGCGTCGTCGATCAGCGCGCCGGTTGCGGCCGGCATGGCATAGAGCTCCATCGTCGGATAGCTCAGTTCCGCCAGCGCCGGCGCGGCGGTTTCCGGGCGGGCCGCGGTATCGGCCGCCCAGCCCACCGCCGGCGCGCCGACGGCATAGGGCTTGCGATAGACCGCCGCGGAAACCTGCCGGTTGCCGGCAATGCGGCGGATCGGCGAGACCGTCGCCAGACGCCGCATGATGGCGTGTTCCGTCTCCGCCGGCACCAGATAGCCGCCTTCGGCGGTGGAACCCGCAAGGCTCTTGCCTTCCGGCACAGCAAGTCGCCCGGTGCGCACATAGGCCGCGAAGGCGGCCTTTTCCTCGCGCGCCAGCGCCGCCTGCTGCGCCTCGCCCGCCGGGACCGTGTCGCCGCCGATGGCCGGGCGGCTGGCTTTGAGTGCCATGCCGTCGATCCGTCGCTTGTGCTCGTCGAGCGCGGCATCGAGGCGGTCGAGCTTCTCCAGCGTCAGGACGTCGGCGGCGGAGCGGCGCTCGATCTCGTCGAGGCGGCGATCGTTGGCCTCGCGGAAGCTTTCGAACGCCTGCATGAAGCTCTCGAATGCCGACGACGGATCGCCGCCGCCGTCGCCGGAGCGCACGACAGCCTTGCGCTCCGGCACGGCACTGCGCATCGGGGTCTGGCTCATCCGGGTGTCACCCATGGTTTCGTCCTTCTGACAGGTGTGATGAAAAAGGCCGGCAACCGGATCGCTCCGGCCGCCGGCCTGAAAAGAGATCGGCCGGGGCATCACGCCGGGACCCGCCGGGGGCGGGCCGTTGCCGCCCGCAGCCGCCGCGTGGCGCGCCGGATGCCGGCGGCAAGGGCTGCAAGGTCCGCCCCGGCCGCCTTCACCGCGCCGATGCGCGCCTGCGGCAGCATCGGAAAGGTCACGACGGAGATCTCCATGAGGTCGATTTCCCGCAGCACCCGCCGGCCGCCGGCAAGGCGCTCGGCCTTCAGCGTACGGAAGCCGATCGAAAGCCCGTCCAGCGCACCGGCGCGCATCAGGGCCAGCGCCTCGCGGGCGCGCGCCACCTCCAGCGACAGCGCGCCGCGCACGAACAGGCCGCGCTCGTCCTCGCTCACGCTCAGCCAGCGCCCCAGCGGCTCCTCCGGGTGGTGCTGCCACAGAAGCCGCACGCCGGCCGCGCCGCGGCGGGCCAGCGAGGCGGCGAAGGCACCGGGCATCACCCGGTCGCCGCCCAGATCCTCATGCCAGAACAGGCTCGCATAGCCTTCGAAGGTGCCGTCCGCCGCCGCCCCCGCCAGCGCCAGCGGCGCCTGCTTCACCTCCAGCGGCCAGAGCGTCCTCACAGGCCGGCCCTTTTCGCGCCCGCGGGCCGGTCCAGCGCCTGCCCCAGCCCGTCGGCAAATTCACGGAAGACGCGGCGATGGTCGCCCGCGTCGAGGCTCTTGCGCTCATCGCTCCAGCGTTCCCCGCTCTTGCCGTCGCCGCTCTTGCCGTTGCCGCTCTTGCCCTCTCCGTTCTTGTCTTCTCCGTTCTTGCCTTCGTCGCTTTTGCCTTCGTCGGCCTTCAGCGCGACACGCACGTCCGTCAGCGCGCGCCAAAGCCGCCGCGCCGCCTCCAGCAGCCGGTTCACGTTCATGTCTTTCATCCTTTGAAAAGGGTCAGTCGCGCGGATGGAACTGCGCGTTGAGCCGGGCGATTTCGTTGACGAAGTCGTTGAAGCGGCGGTTCGATCCCGCCAGTTCGCGCAGCGCCCACACCAGCAGTCCGCTGGCGCCGCTGGCCCACAGAAACAGCGCCAGATGTGCCAGATCGCCTCGCTGCACCACCGATTGCGTCACCGGGTCCATGGCCGTCACCGCTCAGCCGTCCGCACGCGGGCCATAGCCCACGGCGGCGCGTTTCTCGTCGGCGGAGATGAAATCGGCCGCCCCCACCCGGCGCCACAGCGCCTCGCGCTCCGCGGAAAGCGCCTCCACCGCATCGGTGTCGAAGCCGAGCCGCAGGCCCGGTTCGCCCGCCGCCAGCCAGCCGGAGAGCGCCCCGGCGGTTCGCGCCACCAGCGGCAGAACGGTCTGCCGCCAGAATGCCCGGTTGGCCTCCTGATAGTTGGCATAGGTGTTGTCGCCGGGAATGCCCAGCAGCATCGGCGGCACGCCGAAGGCCAGCGCGATCTCGCGCGCGGCAAGGTTCTTGGCCTCCACGAAGTCCATGTCGCGCGGCGACAGCGCCATGGAGCGCCAGTCGAGCCCGCCCTCCAGAAGCAGCGGCCGGCCGGCATTGCGGGCGCCGGAAAAACCCTCCTCCAGTTCCCGCTTCAGCCGGTCGAACTGCGCATCGGAGAGATTGCCGCTTTCCCCGCCGGTATAGACCAGTGCCCCGGAAGGCCGGGCCGAATTGTCCAGAAGCGCCTTCGCCCACGCCCCGGCGGCATTGTGGATGTCGAGGCTCGTCAGCGCCGCCTCGATCGGCGCAAAGCCGTAATAGTCGTCGGTGGCGTGAAACAGCTTCAGGTGCAGCACGGGCCGGATGCCGCCGTCCCCGGCCTCCGCCGGCAGCCGCATGCACCGCCCGCCGACCGAATATTCAAACGCCGCCGGCCAGCCGTCGCCGCCGGGCACCACCTTCATCCGGTCGGGCCGCAGCACATGCAGTTCCCGCACCGTGCCGTCGAGGGTCACCGCCTCCAGATAGGCATTGCCCGCCACCAGCAGGTGGCCATAGGCCGCCTCCATCAGCACGGCGCCGGACTGGGCCGGGTTCGGCCGCGCCAGCAGCGCGAGAAGCGGATGGTCCGCCAGTTCGCGCTCGCCCTCATAGATCAGCCATGGCACCGAGGCCGCCGCCTCCGCGACCATGCGCACGGCCCGATAGACCACCGGGTTCTTCTGGAAGCCCTCGCGGGCCAGCGCGCCATAATCGCGCGGCGTCCACGCCGGACGGCCTGCGAAGGCCAGCGCGATCAGCCCGCCCGTCCGCGAGGCCTTCGCCTCCGTCTCCGGCGCGCGCGGCTTCGCCCGCGCCGCGCCGGAGCGCAGCCAGTTCATCATCGCCAGAATCTCCTGTCGCAAATCGTCCGGGTGAAAATCAGCCGGCCGCGGGTATCAGACCCGCCGCACCTTCGGCTCCGCGCCGCGCCCCAGCATCAGCGCCGTAATCGCCCATACCAGCGCATCCATGCGGTCCGGCGAGCGGCCGGACGAAAGTCCCGCCGGCCCGAAATCGCACATCTCGTCCTCCAGCGCCGGGTGGCAGCCGACATGGCGCACACGGCCCTGCTCATAGAGGGCGGCCACCGGCTCCGCCCGCACCCACTTGCCGCGCGTGGCGCGCACCATGGTCACCGGCACGCCCGGATCGACCTCACGGATCACGGCCGCCACCATCTCGCCGCCCTGGTTGACCTCCGCCACCAGCATGTCGGCGGCGAAGCGGCGCCAGAGCCCCACGGCCCGCGCCGCCCAGCCGGCCGGCCGCAACCCGCTTTCGCTGGCATCCTTCAGCACATAGGCCATGCCGTCGGCCCCCAGCCCGGCCACCACCAGACCGCAGGCATCCGCACCCGCATTGCTGGAAGCCGGCGGGTCCACCGCCACCACGATGCGCGCCAGTTCCGGCGCATCCTCAACGCGGGCCGCCTCGATGGCGCCGCGCCGCCACAGTGCATCGGCCCGGTCCTCGATCAGCTCGCCGTCCAGCTCCTGCCGGCCCAGCCGCGTGCCGGCATAGCGCCCGACGATGGTTTCCAGAAAGCCGGGTGCCAGATTGGCGGCATTGCGGTGGGTCGGGGCGTGGCTGACGACGGTGCGGCCGTCCGCCATCAGCCTTTTCAGCAACGGCACCGGCCGGGGCGTGGTGGTGGCCACCTGCCGCGGACGGCTGCCCAGCCGCAGGCCGAATTGCAGCATGTCCCATGTGGCCTCGGCATAGCGCCATTTCGCCACCTCGTCGGCCCACGCGGCATCGAACTGCGGCCCGCGCAGCCCTTCCGGGTCTTCCGCTGAAAAGACCTGCGCCACGGCC
>DAIPYB010000128.1:0-7142 GCA_036782955.1 Pseudoxanthobacter sp.
GACGATTTCGGCGCCGGCTATTCCAGCCTCAGTTCCATCGCCCATCTGCCGGTCACCGAGGTCAAGATCGACCGCCAGTTCATGCTGAGGATGGAAGAGGAGCCGAACGCGCGCACGGTCATCGCCGCCGTGGTGCGCATCGGCCACGGGCTGGGGCTGACGGTGGTGTCGGAAGGGGTCGAGACCGCAGCGCAGCACGCGCTGCTGCGCGAACTCGACTGCCATGTGGTTCAGGGCTTCCTGATCGCTCCGCCACTCTCGCCAGAAGCCTTCGAACAATGGCTGGAGACCCGCCCCCCGCCGTTGCCTGACCGCGCTGCGAGCCATGGCGCCGCGTCTTTCGGCCCAATCGCCGCGAGTCATTAGCGTCGCCACAAATCACTGACGGGGGGTGACCAGCGGCAGATCCAGCACCGCGCTGCTGCCCCCGCCGGGACGCCCGGCGATGGAAAAGCTGCCCCCGTGCGCCCGGGCAACAGCCGCTACAAGGCTGAGGCCCATCCCCGTGCCGGGCGTGCCCCCGGCATTGCTGCCACGAAAATGGCGCTCCGCCAGTCGTGGAGCCTCGCCGGGCGGAATACCGATGCCGCTGTCCTCGACCCGGAAACGCAGCCGCCCGGCAACGATCTCCGCCGCCAGCGTCACCGGCGTGCGTTCCGGCGAGAACTTCACCGCGTTCTCCAGCAGATTGAACAGCGCCAGTTCCGCCATGTCGCAATCGAGCGCGGCGAAGCCCGGCAGCCCGGCCGCTGGCTGAAGCCGGATCTCGTAGTCACCATGCACATCGTGCATTCGCCGCACCGCGCGGGCCATCAATTCAGCCGGCACGCAGGGTTGCAGCCGCAGTTGCGCGCCCGCGCCATCCTCCCGGCTGCGCTCCGACATTCGCTCCAACAGATCCTCCAGACGGCCGACCGCGCGCTTGACCCGCATCAGGCGCTTGCGAGCCATCTCATCGCCCGCATCCAGCCCGCTTTCGAGCGCGGCCACATTGCTGGCCAGCACGGAAAGCGGCGTGCGATATTCATGCGAAATCACATCGATGAACTTCACATCCGCCTCGCGGGCGCGCTGCAGCGCGGCGGTTCGCTCCGCCACCAGTTCCTCCGCCCGGCGCTCCGCCTCCCGGCTGGCGATCAGCTCGCGCGTGCGCTGCTCCAGCAGCCATTGCTCCGTCGCATCGTGGGCAAAGCCGCGCCAGACCAGCGCCCCGTCGCTGCCCTGCGCCGGCGTCGCCCGGCTTTCCACCCTGATCCAGCCACGTTCGGGGTGCAGCATCCGGAAATTGCCGTTCCACGTCGCCAGATCGTGGGCCGCACGACAAAGCCCGCGCCGCACGCGCATGAGATCGTCCGGATGGATCGCCGAGGCCACCGCCGCCAGCCGCCCGGCGGGATCGGAGCCGCCGCCAATCCATCCCGGCCCCGCACTAGCGTAGGGTAGCGACCAGCGGCCGGCACAATCGCGGCGGAGTTCGTAAATAACGCCGGGCAGGCTGTCGCCGATATCGCGCAGAGCCGCTGCCTGTCTTGCAACCTCACGGTGCAGTGCCCGGTTCTCGAACTGCAGATCGACCGCGCTGCGGATGGTTCTGGCACTGTTGCGGCAGAAGAACGACAGCAGGCCCGCATAGGCCAGGAACACCACGGCCAGCAGCAGCGCGTGCGGCGGAGCTGCAGGCGCCAGCCACAGCGACAGGCAGACCGGCAGCGCCGATGTCCACATGAACCCCAGAACCGAGGGCGGACTGGCAGATTGCGAGGCCACGTAGCCACCGCAAAAGCCTGACAGCACCAGAAAGGCGAACAGCACCGTGACCGGACTGTCGGTGGCAACGATCACCGCGGCAAGCCCGAGGCCCCAGACAGCCCCGTTCAGCACCGCGCCAGCCACCAGCAGCCGGTGCCAGTGCATGGCGCGCGCGGCCTTTTCCGGGTCTTTCGCCTGCCGGCGGAAGATCGTGCCATTGACGGCCACGACCAGCAGCGTGGCAGCAAAAAGCGTGGCAAAGGCGGAACGCGCGGCAGGGGTGCCGAACGCCGCCCACATGAGGCCGGAGATGATCGGATTGACGAGAATCTCGGCCGGCGGCGTATTGTCGAACACCAGCGCGTTCAGCCGGTGCTGCCGCTCGCTGCTGTCCTGTTCGCTCTCAGTCTCGCCCGCCATGGCACCGCCCGCCCGGCGGCCGTGCCGCCATGCCCGGTTATGGTACAGCCAACCCGGTCATGACAAGCATCGGATCGCGGCGGCACCTTTCACCAGGCAGCGACGCTTCCGTCGCTGCGCGGGTCGCCTGCCCCTTCCAGCCCCCCGTCAGGGTGGCGCACCAGCGCGCCGGCGTGTCCCATCAGCTCGGTGAACGGAGCGACGATTTCCACATCGTGGCCGGCTTCCGCCAACGCTTCCACCAAATCCGGGTGGAAGCGATCTTCCAGCTTCAGGCCCACGGTACCCTCGCCCCATGTACGGCCCAGCAGCCAGCGCGGTGCAGTCACGGCTTGCTGAAGCGGCATGCCGTAGAAGCCATACCGGCTGAAGATCGCGGCCTGCGTCTGCGGCTGGCCATCGCCGCCCATGGTGCCATAGACCATGTGCCTGCCATCGTCGAACAATGCCATGGCGGGATTGAGCGTGTGGAACGGCTTGCGGCCAGGCAGCAGCGCATTCCAGCCACCGGAGGCAAGGCGGAAGGACGCGCCGCGGTTCTGCCAGAGAATGCCCGATTGCGGCAGCACCACCCCGGAACCGAAGTCATAATAGATCGACTGGATCATGCTGACGGCGCGGCCGGCGGAATCGATCACACCCAGCCACACGGTATCGCCCGGCTGGCCGGCGTGGGGCCACGGCAAGGCGGTATCCGGCGAAATCCGCGCGGCCAGCGCATCGAGAATGCCGTCCGAGACCAGTTCCTCCGCCTCGATCGGCATCCGCGCCGGATCGCCGACATAACGGTCGCGCACCATGAACGCCTGTTTCGTGGCCTCGACCAGCCCGTGGACATGGGCAAAGCTCTCGCCCTGCTGCACCTTCAGCCGGTCGAACAGGGCAAGGATCATCAGCGACGACACGCCCTGCGTCGGCGGGGCGGTGTTGAACAGCGTCGCCCCGGAAACCCGGCACGACAGCGCATCGGTGATCGCTGCGCGGTGATTGGCGAGATCGGCCCGGGAAAGCGGCGTGCCAAGGCGCTCCAGATCGTCGCCGATCATGGCGGCGAGATCGCCGAAATAAAAGTCCTCCAGCCCCGCCTCGGCGAGCTGGGTCAGGCTTTCCGCCAGCGCCGGCTGCTTCAGCAGCGCGCCTTCGGCCGGCACTTCGTCTTCGGGCATGAAGACTTCGGCAAAGCCGGGCTGGGCATAGAGAATTTCGGCTCGCGCGGCGGTGGCTGCGCTCTGTGAGCGTGTCACCACGATGCCGCTCTCGGCATAGTGCACCGCCGCTTCCAGAAGCTTGGGCAGGCCCAGCGGCTTGGCAACGCGGCCGGACAGCGAAAGCGCCGCCGCCCAGCTCGAAACCGCACCCGCGACAGTATTGATGGCAAGCGGGCCGCGCTCCGGGATGCGCGCCACGCCGGCATCGCGGTAGAAATCGAGATCGGCGGCGGCCGCCGCACGCCCGCAGGCGTCGATAGCCACGGGCGGGCGGCCCGGCTCGGCCACCAGCCAGAATGCATCGCCGCCGATGCCCGTCATGTGGGGGTAGAGCACAGCCAGCGCCGCCGCGGTCGCCACCGCCGCCTCAAGGGCGGTTCCGCCCGCCTTCAGCACATCGAGGCCGGCATCGGCGGCAAGCCGGTGCGGCGCGGTCACCATTCCGCGGCGTGAGCGGGCAGTTTCAAGCATGTCTCGTATCCCGGACCGGAAGCGCGATTCCATTGCCGCGCCCCCTTGTTGTGAAAGGGCGTTTCCTTCTGGTCCGGATTTATCGGCTGCAATGCCGGCGAACACAACTGCCCGCCGGCATGCTTTGCGCAGGGCGCGTCAGTGGCTGTCGCGCGGCAGGCCCCGGGTGTGGGCGATATCCTGATATTTCACCGCCGGTTCCAGCACCGCGCCGGTCTCCATCTGGCCGACCATGGAGCGCTGGATCTCCTGCCAGGGCGTCTGGCTGGCGGGATAATGATACCCGCCTGCCGCCTTGAGCGCGGCATGGCGCCCGGCCACTTCCTCGTCGGAAATCAGGATATCGGCCGAGCCCTTGCCGAGATCGATGCGGACGCGGTCGTCGGTGCGCAGGATGGCAAGCCCGCCGCCCGCCGCGGCCTCCGGCGAGGCGTTGAGAATGGACGGCGACCCGGACGTGCCCGACTGGCGACCGTCGCCGATGCACGGCAGCGAATGCACGCCCTCGCGGATCAGATAGGCCGGCGGGCGCATGTTGACCACTTCGGCGGCACCGGGATAGCCGATCGGCCCTGCGCCACGAATGAACAGCAGCGTGCGCTCGTCGATGCCGAGGGCGGGATCGTCGATGCGGTGGTGGTAATCCTCCGGCCCGTCGAACACCACGGCCCGCCCTTCGAACGCACCCGGATCGTTCGGATCGCTCAGGTAGCGGTCGCGGAACTCCTGCGAGATCACGCTCATCTTCATGATGGCGGAATCGAACAGGTTGCCGCGCAGCACCCGGAAGCCGGCCTTTTCCTTCAGCGGCTCCTCGAAGACACGAATGACCTTCGGATCCTCAATCACCGCCTCGCGGCAATTATCGCCGATGGAACGGCCGTTGACGGTCAGCGCATCCTCATGGATCAGGCCGTGGCGCATCAGCTGGTTCACCACCGCCGGCACGCCGCCGGCGTGATAATAGTCCTCACCCAGATATTCGCCTGCCGGCTGCAGGTTGACCAGCAGCGGCACGTCCTCGCCATAGGTCTGCCAGTCGTCGATGGAGAGCTCCACGCCGATATGGCGGGCAAGGGCATTGAGGTGGATCGGTGCGTTGGTCGAACCGCCGATAGCCGTATTGACGCGGATGGCGTTGATGAATGCCTCGCGCGTCAGGATATCCGACGGCTTCATGTCTTCGTAAGCCATGGCGACGATGCGCTTGCCGGTCTCGTAGGCCATCTGCTGGCGGGCGGCATAGGGCGCGGGAATGGCGGCCGAACCCGGCAGCTGCATGCCGAGCGCCTCGGCCAGCGAGTTCATGGTGGTGGCCGTGCCCATGGTGTTGCAATAGCCGGTCGAAGGCGCGGACGAGGCCACGAGCTTGATGAAGCCGGCATAGTCGATCTCGCCGGCGGCCATCATCTCGCGGGCCTTCCACACGATCGTGCCGGAGCCGGTGCGCTCGCCCTTGAACCAGCCGTTCAGCATCGGCCCGACGGAAAGGGCGATTGCCGGCAGGTTCACGGTGGCGGCGGCCATCAGGCAGGCGGGAGTGGTCTTGTCGCAGCCGATGGTCAGCACTACCGCATCGAGCGGATAGCCATAGAGAACCTCGACGAGGCCGAGATAGGCGAGGTTGCGGTCGAGCCCGGCGGTGGGGCGCTTGCCGGTTTCCTGAATGGGGTGAACCGGAAACTCCAGCACGATGCCGCCGGCCTCGCGGATGCCTTCGCGCAGGCGCTCCGCCAGCACCAGATGATGACGGTTGCAGGGGGAAAGATCGGAGCCGGTCTGGGCGATGCCGATGATCGGCTTGCCGGACTGCAACTCCTCCTGCGTCAGGCCAAAGTTCAGATAGCGCTCCAGATAGAGCGCCGTCATGTCAGCGTTGGCCGGGTTGTCGAACCAGGCACGGGAGCGGAATTTCCGGTCGGGCGTTTCGTTGTTGTTGTTGGTCATGGACGACAGCTCTCAAGAAGGGGGCGGACCGGCCTTGTCGGACACGACGCCGCTTGCGGGGCAGCGCACGGCGCGGCACCATGCCCGCGACCGGATCAAAGCCATGATAAGACGCAAAAGATGCGGTGCGTCAATCAATTCATATGACAAATTGATTGCCCTTTTATATCATTGGCTTGCAAAGGCAGCGATGCATAGCGGAGTGGGTGTGTGACAGAGCGGGAGACAGACGGACCGCCGTCGGCGCGCAAGCCGGCGCTGAGGCCACAACCCAAGTTTCGGCCCGGCGCCGGCACCGCCTCGCAGCGGCGCGCCCGGCCGCGGCAGCGCGGCGAGGTGGTTTCCGTTCTGGCGCGACGGATCCTGTCGGGTGCGGTGCCGCCCGGCGGCCTGCTGCCGCGCGAAGGCGATCTCTGCGCCGAATTCGGCGTCAGCCGCACCGTGGTGCGGGAAGCGACCAAGATGTTGCAGGCCAAGGGGCTCATCCTCTCGCGGCCGCGCGTTGGCACGGAAGTTTGCCAGCCGGAATCATGGAACCTGCTGGACCCCGAACTGCTGGCGTGGGCGGGCGAGGATTTCCACGACCCGCGTCTGGTCCGCTCGCTGATGGAGGCGCGCCGCATCGTGGAGCCGGCGGCGGCGGCAATGGCGGCGGAGCGGGCGACGGAGGCCGATCTCGCAGCGTTGCAGACGGCGCTGGAGCGGATGACGAGCCTGTTGCCGCACGATATCGAAGCCGGCGCGGAGGCTGACGTGGCCTTTCACACTGCGCTGCTGCATGCCAGCCACAACCATGTCCTGATCTGTCTGGCCGGCGTGATCCGCGCCGCCATGAGGGCCCTGCTCGAAGCAACGAACCGCGTTTCCACCAGCCACGCCGGCGCCATGGACCTGCACGCCGGGGTGCTGGCGGCGGTGCGTGCGCGCGATCCGCTGCGCGCCCGGCAGGCGATCGAGGCCATTCTCGACGGTTCGGAACGCGACATCGCCCTGCTTGAGCGCTCAGGCTAACCTGGCCGCAACCGTTCCGGGGTTAGGAAGGCAGCAGCGCAGCCGGTTCATCCGCCCGGCCGAGCAGAGCCGGAGTCGACCGATACGATGACCGCCGATCCCACCGCCGCCGAACATGCCCGCGCGCAGGAACGTCTTGCCTTCCTGGCCGCCCGCCAACCCGGCGACGCCCGCCTCGTGGCGCTGCCGGCGGATGCCTCGCCACGACGCTACTTCCGCGTCACCGGCGCCCCGCAGCCACTCCTGTTGATGGATGTGCCCCCCGGCGCAGCGGATTTTCCTCCCTTCATCGCCATTGCCGGCCATCTCAGCGCTCTCGGCCTTTCGGCGCCGCGC
>DAIPYB010000129.1:0-7127 GCA_036782955.1 Pseudoxanthobacter sp.
CCATGGTCGGCGTCGCCAAGGGCGTGGACCGCGATGCCGGCCGCGAGGAATTCCACGTGGAAGGGCGCACGCCCTTCCGCCTGCCGATACGTGATCCGGTGCTTTATTTCATCCAGCGCCTGCGCGACGAGGCCCACCGCTTCGCCATCGGCACGCACCGCGCCAAGCGCGCGAAGGCCTTCACCGCCAACCCGCTGGATGAAATCGCCGGCATCGGCCCGGCCCGCAAGCGCGCGCTGCTGCACCGCTTCGGCACCGCCAAGGCCATCGGCAAGGCCGGCGTGGACGACCTGATGCAGGTGGAAGGCATTTCAGAAAGCCTGGCGCGCATCATCTTCAGCCACTTCCACGAAGGAAAGCCGTAAACCGGCGTCAGCGACCGGCAACGAGGCGCGGCAACAGGGCGGCGGCAGCCTGCTCCACCAGTTCCGCCACGCGGATGAAATCACGCGGGGTGCCGGTATAGGGATCGGGCACGTCTTCCTGCCGGCCGAGGGCTGCATCCAGCAGCAGCGCGCTCCATGCCGTCGCCTCGGGCGGACGCAGCCGGGCCAGCGCCGCCAGATTGCTGCGGTCCATGGCGAACAGGTAATCGAACGCCGTGAAATCCGAGGCGCGGACCGGACGCGAGGTCTGGGCGGAAATATCGTAGCCGCGCGCGAAAGCAGTCGATACCGCGCGCGAATCGGGCGGCTCGCCGTGGTGGAAATCGGAAATGCCGGCCGAATCGATCAGGAACGCATCCGCCACGCCCGCCCGCTGGACGGCATGACGGAATGCGCCCTCCGCCAGAGGCGAGCGGCAGATGTTGCCAAGGCAAACGAACAGAACCCGGATCGGTCGTCTTGTCATGGCTGAACTCCCCGGTTCCCGTGGCAGCTTCCGGCCTTGTGCCTGCTCGCTACTCTTGCATCGCCCGGCAATAATCGCCACCTGATCGGAAGACCGTTTCCGGCGGCAATCGTGCCCTGCCGGCAGTGTTCCAGAAAAGCCGATGGCAGACACCTCCTTTTCCCGCGTTCTCGATGGCGAAATTCTGGGTGCCGCGGACGATGCTTCCGCACGCAATCCCGAACAGGATGCCGAAACGGTGCGGCGCGGCTTCTGGCAGACCCTGCGGAAGGCGGCACGACACATTCCGTTCTCCGAGGATGCCGTCGCCGCCTATTATTGCGCCCTCGACCCCGCCACCCCGCGTCGTGTGCGCCTCACGCTTCTGGCGGCATTGGCCTATTTCGTGCTGCCGGCCGACGCGGTGCCTGATATCCTGCCGATGGTCGGCTTCACGGACGATGCCGCCGTGCTGATGGCGGCCATCACCGCGATCCGCACCCATCTGACGCCGGCCCACGAGGCGGCCGCGCGGCAGGCCCTTTCCGGCGGAAAGCGCGACTGAGCGACCGTACCGCACGGCGGTGGGCAGGTTTCACGCACCGGCCGCCGCTCGGGCTGGTCATTGGCCGGCTTGCCGGAAAGCTGTGGCGGAAACGGCAGCATCGCGGTCGGGAACGGTCATGAACGTGTCGCACATCCGCTCTTAAAGTGCCGCTCGCCGGCCGGGCCCTCGGGTTCCTGCCGGGTTCTGCCGCGGGTGTGTTCTCGCCTGCGGCCCCGTTCTGTCCAGCGCCGCGGAGCCGCCATGAGCTTCAACTATCGCAAGTCCGTCACCTACCGTCTGGCGCAAAGCGCCAAGGCCAGCCGTGGCCGGGCCAACAGCCATCTCGGTCGCCTCGGGCTGCATGCCGGACAGGAAACCGTGCTGAAGGTTCTGGCCGAATCCGATGGCCAGACCATGAGCCAGCTCGCCACCACGCTCGGCGTACAGCCGCCAACGGTGACGAAGATGATCTCGCGCCTCTCCGCACAGGGCTTTGTGGTGCGGCAGGCCTCCGAGACCGACGGACGGCTTGCCCGCGTGTTCCTGACCCCGTTCGGCCGCGAGAAACTCGACGACCTCGACCGCGCATGGAAGCGTCTTGAAAAGGAAGCCCTCGTCGGCATCGACGAGAAGGACCGCAAGCGCCTGCGCCGCCTGCTGCGTCTGGTGGAAAAGAACCTGGCTGCTGCCGGCGGTCTCGAGATCGACCCCAACGACGACATCGATCTCGATGACGAGGCCGTTGCCCTGCCGGCCGCGGCGGCGGGAGATGCGGTTGCCACGGGCGAGGACATCCCCGCCAGCGACGAGGCCACGGCGGCGCCCTCCGCGCCCTGAGTTCCCGGCTGCGGTCACCGGGTCGCGCAAAAGGCCCGACCCGGTGGCCCCATCGTCGCGCCTCCGTGTGCAGGCGCCATGCAGCGCCGGCAGGCCGCCATGCGGCAGCCGCGCGGGAAACGCCATCGACAGGCCGTCTCAAATCGATAATATTTTACCGTCTGCGGCAGCCTGAGTGCCGGCAGGCGGTCCGGCCGTTTTGCAGCGCTCCTGATTCGACCGTATCTCCCGAACCACCGATCTCGTTCGACCGCCGCGGTCTGGGCCTTGTCACGGTCTCAGGCCCCTCGGCCGCGAGTGCAGATTGCTGACGCCGCGCCCGGCGCCGGAGATTACGATGACTCTCGCCGTCGCCGGCCAGCGGGCAGGTGATACCCGCTTGCGCGGCATCGTCATGATGCTGATCACGTGCGTGTTTTTCGCCGGACTGGACGCCACGGCCAAGACGCTGGCGCGCACGCTGCCGCCGCTCGAGGTGGCGTGGTTCCGCTACAGCATTCACATGATCCTGCTGGCGATCGTGCTGCGGCCATGGCGGCTGCCGGCCACGCTGCGCACCCGCCACATCGGCATGCAGGCGCTGCGTTCGGCCTTCCTGCTCGGCTCAACGGTGTTCAACTTCATCGCGCTGCGTTATCTGCAGCTGGCCGAGACCACCTCCATCAACTTCGCCGGTCCTCTCGTCATCACCGCGCTGGCGGGGCCGATGCTGGGCGAATGGGCGGACCGGCGGCGCTGGGCGGCGGTGGCGGTCGGCTTCGTCGGCGTGCTCATCATCGTGCAGCCGGGCTCGGGCGCACTGGCCTTCGAGGCGGTCTATTCCGTCGCTGCCATGGTCTGCAACGCCATCTACGCCATCCTGACGCGCCGGATGGCGGCGACCGAATCACCCAGCGGCATGCTGATGTGGTCGTCGATCTTCGGCACGCTGGCCCTCAGCCCCACGCTGCCGGCGGTGTGGGTGATGCCGCATGACTGGCAGGTCTGGGTGCTGCTGGTCTGCCTCGGCGCGCTCGGCGCCATCGGCCATTTCTTCCTGATCCGCGGCCATGTCTTCGCCCCGGCCTCGCTGCTGGCGCCGTTCGGCTACTCGCAGATCATCTGGGCGACGGCCGCCGGCTATCTGGTGTTCAACCAGCTTCCGCACACCGCAACCGTGCTCGGCTCCATCGTCATCGTCGCCTCGGGCCTCTATATCCTGAAGCGCGAAAAGGTGATGCCGGCCCGCACGCCGCGCTGATTCCCGCGCCAGGCCGGTCAGCCGATCTCGGCCGATGACATGCGGTGCACGCCAGCCTCGCGCATTGCCGCCCATGCGTTGGAAAGCGATCCCTCCACATTGATGCCGCGGCAGGCATCCTCCACCACAAACGTCTCGAAGCCCGCCGCGCGGGCGTCGAGCGCCGTCCAAGCCACGCAGAAATCGGTCGCAAGCCCTGCCAGCACGACACGGGTGATGCCGCGCTCGCGCAGGTAGGAGGCAAGCCCGGTCGGCGTGGTGCGGTCGGCGGCGTGGAAGGCGGAATAGGAATCCACCGCCTTGTGGTAGCCCTTGCGCAAGATGAGCTGGACGTGGGGAATATCGATGTCGGCGTGCAGTTCGGCATCGTGGGTGCCCTGCACGCAGTGGTCCGGCCACAGCACCTGTTCGCCATAGGGCAGGCGGATGATGTCATAAGGCCTGCGACCCGGATGGGTGGAAGCGAACGACCAGTGTCCCGGCGGATGCCAGTCCTGCGTCAGCACGACATTGTCGAAATAGCCCGCGATGCGGTTGATGACCGGCACCACGGCGTGGCCATCGGCCACCGGCAGGTTGCCGCCCGGCATGAAGCCATATTGCAGATCGACCCCGATCAGCACGTCCTTCACCCCAAAGCGCATCGGCCTGCCCCTCTCATCCGTCGATCCCCCTCCGCGACTGCGCCGCAACCGCCCGGCGCATCTTAAGACTGCGTCGGGCGACACGCCAAGCCGGCACGTCAGGCATCTTGGCGAGTGTTGCATCGAGTAGGTCGCCCGGCCGGTTTACCCCGCCTCCCGGGCGGCTTGCAAAGGCGTCGCGGTGGCATTTTCGTTGATTGGCGCGCCAAACTCGGGCACCAGAATCGGTGCTTACGAATGTTCCGTGCCCGCGGGAGACCCCGATGCCCAACTCCAGCTTCAGCGACACACTCGTTCCGGCCCAGACCGGCACGACCGGCCTGCCGCCGGTCGATCCGGATGTCGCGGCGCGTACCGATGCCTATTTCCTCAAGACCCGCGCCATCGTCGAGGCCTTCGGCGACTGCCGGGTCACCTATGCGGTGTTCCTGCGCACCGACTGCATCGTGGCCATCGACAAGGCAATCGAACTGGTGGAGGCCGTCTATCCGGCCGAGAGCGCCATTCCGCTGGAAATCCACCGCACCGTGCCCGAAGGCACCCTGCTGACCTCCGGGCGCCCGCTCTTCACGGTCACCGGCTCCATGGCCGCGCTGTCGCCGATCGAAACGGTGCTGTTGCAGCGGGTCGGGTTTGCCTGCGTTTCCGCCTTCAATGCCTTTTCGCAGTGCCTCGCGCTGCCGCGCTGCGCCTTCATCGCCATGGAAGCGCGCCATTGCACCGGCGACGACATGCATCTGGCGGCCGCCTATGGCGCCAGCGTCGGCTCGCGTACCGCGCGCCTGATGGGGGCGACGGGCTTCACCGGCACCTCGACCGCCATCGCCGCCCCGCTGTTTGGCGCCACCCGCGGCCTCGGCACCATGCCGCACGCCCTGATCGGCTATGCCAAGGCCCGCATTCTGGCCCGCGGCAGCGACCCTGCCAGCGAGAACGCCACGCTGGAGGCGGCCCGGCTCTATGCGCAGGTCTTTCCCGAAGAACAGACCTACACGGTGCTGGTGGATTATGAAGGCCGCGAAGTGACGGATGCGCTGGCGGTCTGCCGCTGGTTCTACGAGGAAGAAAAGCTGCACGAGCACGGCAAGCAGCTCGCCTTCCGCATCGACACCCACGCCGGCCGCCATCTGGAGGGGATGGACTGGACCAGTTCGGTGCGCACCCTGATGCGCTGGACCCACAAGGATTCGCCCGGCGAGATCCTGAAGCTCGCCCTGCAGGGATTCTCCATCGACGATCTCGACGGCCTCAGCCCGGACGAAATCCGCGACAAGTGCCTGTTCGGCACCGGCGTCACCGCCGCCTCCATCGTACGCTTCCGCAAAATGCTGGACGACAATGGATTCAAGGCGCCGAAGATCGTCGCCTCGTCGGGCTTCGACGTTCTGAAATGCCGCATCTTCGGCAATCTCGGCATCCCGGTGGACGTGGTCGGCACCGGCTCGTTCATGCCGGCCAAACTCAGCAAGGCGCAGGCCACCGCCGATATCGTGCGCTATGAATTTCCGGCTGGCGAAGGGCTGTGGCGCCGCTTCGATCTCGTCAAGGTGGGCCGCGAGCACCTGCTGCTTCACGACAGCCCGCAGGACGGCGAAACGGGAGCCTGAGGCCCCCTCACCCGGCCGCGAGCGCGCGGCGCAGCAGATCGAGGAACCGCCCGCGGTCGGCGGCAAACACCACGTCCACGGTGGCCGGCTGGCCGGACAACCGGTAATGGTCGATCAGCGTCGCCCCGGCGGATGGCCCCTGCGAGGTATCCACGATCACCGGCAGGTGGCGCACGTCGGTTGCGACTGCGGGGTCGAGCGCCACGGCCATGGCAATCGGGTCCGGCAGGTCGATGGCATCGTGGCCGGCGATGGCGATCATGAAACGGCGCAGGGCAGCGAGAATATCGACGGCGAATTCCGCCCGCGCCGTGCCGATGGCCCGCAGCGCCGCCAGTTCCTCGGGCACGAAGCCGGCCGCCTTGCGCGACACATCCCAGCCAACCATGGTCACGGGCATGCCGGAGGCGAACACCATTGCCGCCGCCTCGGGATCGACATGAATGTTGAACTCCGCCGCCGGCGTCACGTTGCCCACGCCATCGGCTGCCCCGCCCATGACGACGCAGCGCTTCACCTTCTCCGCGATCTCCGGGGCGCGCGCCAGCGCGATGGCGATGTTGGTAAGCGGGCCCAGCGCCACGAGTTCGATCTCGCCGGGATGGGCCAGGATCGTATCCACGATCGCGTCCACCCCGCGCCCGGCCGTCACGGCTCGTCCGCCGAGCGGCAGGCCGATGTCGCCAAGACCATCGTGCCCGTGGACCTCCGCGGCATGCTTCATGGGCCGCAGCAGCGGGCGCGCGGCGCCGACGAACACCGGCACCTTTATTCCGGCCACTTCCGCCGTATAAAGCGCGTTCTGGGCAGCCTGCGTGGCGGAACAGTTGCCGGCTACGATGGTCAGCGCCTCCACCCGGATATCCGGGGCGGCAAAGGCCATCAGCAGGGCGATGGCGTCGTCGGAGGCGGTATCTGTGTCGATGAGGAAACGGCGCATCTTGAATCCGCTGGCTTGATGCCCCGTCATAGCGCCCGGCCCTGCTTGTGGCGAGACCGGCGCGCACCGATGTGATAAGGCGATGCGCGTTTTTGCCGCCGTAACCAGAACGAACGGCCACGGATGCGCGACGGACAACCGGGCCGCGGCCCCGCCATCCGGAATGAAAAGGAACGGAATGATGTTCTCGCCGATTGCCCGGATCGGGCAGGCCGCCGAGCTTGAAGCCTATGCCGAGGCCCACGGGCCGATCACCATCGGGCTTGCCGGCGCCGGGCAGATGGGCACCGACATCGTGGTGGAATGCGCGCTGATGAAGGGCGTGCGGGTCGGCGCCATCTGCGCCCGCCGGCCGGACAACGCGCTCGCCGCCATGGCCATGGCCGGCTATGAGCGCGATCATGCTGCCCTCGCCGACAGTGCTGCCGCCATCGACCGCGCCATAGAGGCCGGCCGCATCGCCATCACCCCGGATTTCGCC
>DAIPYB010000130.1:0-7106 GCA_036782955.1 Pseudoxanthobacter sp.
GCATCGAGCAGCGCCCCGTGCTGGGTGCGCATGGAATTGTCGATCTTGTAGCGCGAGCAGAGCCCGTCGAGCGTGTTGGGGCCGGCAGGGTGCTTGCGGCGGGCAATCTGCAGCGTGTCCACCACCCGGCTCATCGGAATGGCTTCGCGGCCGATCCGTCCAAGCTCCATGTTGATGAAACCCATATCGAATTCGGCGTTGTGAATGACGAGGATCGCTCCCTCGATGAACGCGAGGAATTCATCGGCAACCGCAGCGAACAGCGGTTTGTCGCGCAGGAATTCCTCCGACAGGCCATGAACGGCCTGGGCTTCCGCCGGCATGGAGCGTTCGGGGTTGAGATAGACGTGATAGGTGCGGCCGGTCTTGATGCCGTTGACCAGCTCCACCCCGCCGATTTCCACCAGCCGGTCGCCGCTACGCGCCTTGAGGCCGGTGGTTTCGGTATCGAACGCGATCTCCCGCATCCCGTCCTGCTCTCCCTCTTGTGTCTGATCCCGGCTCAGCCGGCCGCCCGGCCGCCGCGCAGGCCCGCGACGGCCCTGAGAATGGCCTCTACCGAACGGGCCGCATAATCGTGGCCATGGCCGGTGTCGATGAGAAAATGCGCCTTCCGGCGCTTTTCCGCATCCGGCATCTGCCGTGCCAGAATGGCTTCGAACTTTGCCCTATCCACGCCCGGCCGGGCCAGCACGCGGGCACGCTGGACGGCCGGATCGGCGGTGACCACCACCACCGCGTCCACGTTGCGATCCCGGCCGGTCTCCATCAACAACGGCACGTCGAGCACCGCCGCCCGTGCACCTGCCGCGCGGGCGCGGGAAAGAAACGCCGCTTCCTCGGCCCGCACGAGAGGATGAACGATCGCCTCCAGCCGCTTCATCGCCGCGTCATTGCCCAGAACGAACGGTGCCAGCCGGGCGCGATCCACGGCGCCATCGGTGACAACGCCCGGAAAGGCCTCCTCGATGAGGGGAGCCGCCGGGCCGCGATAAAGCCCGTGGACGGTAGCATCGGCATCGTGAACCGGAATGCCGGCCCGGCGGAAGAGATCCGCCGTGGTCGACTTGCCCATGCCGACCGAACCGGTAAGGCCGATGACAATCATCGCCCGCCGGCCTCCGGCGGCAGGGTGGCGATGACGGCGGTGTAAAGCGCGTCGTCGACTTCCGGAAACACGCCGAACCAGCGTGCGAAACCGGGAGCGGCCTGATGCAGAAGCATGCCGAGACCGCCGGCAACCGGATTGCCGCGCATCCGGGCCGCCGCCAGCAGCGGCGTTTCAAGCGGCACATAGACGATGTCGCTGACGAGGGCATCATGGGGCAGGGGCGAGAGATCGATGTCCAGCGGCCCGGATCCGGCCATGCCGAGCGAGGTGGTGTTGACCAGAACCCGTGCGCGGGAAAGAAGCTGCGGCAGATCGTCGAAACCATGGGCGTGGCCGACGGAATGTCCGTCGCGGCCCTTTGCAAGGGCGGCGACCGCCTCGGCCCGCGCTCGGGTGCGGTTGACGACATGGATCGGCGCAAGTCCGCGCGCCGCAAGCCCGAAGACAACCGCCCGCGCCGCGCCCCCGGCGCCCAGCACCACCGCCGGCCCGCCGCCGGCATCCCAGCCCGGAGCCTCGGCATCGAGATTGGCCAGAAAGCCGGTTACATCGGTGTTGGTGCCGTGAAGCAGTCCGTTTTCCACCCACAGCGTATTGACCGCACTCAGCGACTGCGCCAGCGGGTCGAGCACATCGCAGGCCCGCGCCGCCACCTCCTTGTGCGGGACCGTGACATTGGCGCCGACGAGGCCGCTGTCGCGGAAGCCGGCGAAAAAAGCCTCCGCCTCTGCCGGATCGACGGCAATACGGTCATAGCGCCCCTTCAGGCCATAGCGCGCGAGCCAGTGTCCGTGGATGACAGGCGAACGCGAATGCGCCACCGGCCAGCCGACGACGCCCGCACGCGGGATGATGTCCGCCTCGTTCCGTTCGCTCATGACAACAGCACTCCCAGCGTGCGCAGCCGCTCTGTCAGCGCCAGCAGCGGCAGGCCAAGGATGGTGAAATAGTCGCCCTCTATGGCGGAAAACAATTGGATGCCACGCCCTTCCAGCCGGTAGGCCCCGACCGTTCCGGTCAGTGCCTCGCCCTCGGCGGCGACATACTCATCCAGAAAAGCCGCACTGAACGACCGCATGGTCAGGCGGGCATCACTGACATGACGCCACAATCCGCCATCCGGGGTCAGCACCGCAATGGCCGAGTGCAATACATGCGTGCGGCCGCACAGGAGGGAAAGCTGCGCCCGCGCGGCAGCTATATCCGGGGCCTTGTCGAATTTAGTGCCGTTGAGATCGAGCGTCTGGTCGCAGCCGATGACGATTGCCCCCGGCCGCAGGGCCGCGGTTGCCCTTGCCTTGGCCTCGGCAAGGGCGAGGGCGATTTCCGCCGGGCCTACGCCGGATTCCGCCAGCGGACGTTCCACCACCCGTTCATCGAGATCGGCCGGAACCGCCTCGGCGGTAATGCCCGCCTCGGCCAGAAGCCGCACCCGCGCCTGACTGCGCGAGGCAAGGACCAGCGGACTTTCGGCGAAAGAACGGTTTTCGGCCGGAACGTGGGACACGGGGAGCACACTCCACTCTGTCGGGCAGGATCAGCGTTTTCGGGCCGGTGGAGACCGGCCCTGCGCCAGGATGGTCTAGCGCATTCCGCACGGTATTCGAACCCGGATCCGCCGGCCAGCCGGGCCTGCCGGCCTCATTCCATGGCGCGTGCGGCAATCAGTTCGCGGTGGCCGCGGATCAGGGCGAGAACGGCGGCGGCCGTCTCCTCGATGGAGCGGCGGGTGACATCGATTACCGGCCAGCCATGCTCGGCGCAGAGCCTTCGGGTGAAGACGATTTCTGCCGCGATAGCGCGGCGATCGACATAATCGGCATTGGGCGGCCTGTTTCCCGTCGTCAGCAGGCGATGTTCGCGGATTTGCGCAATGCGCTCGGCCCCGGCCACCAAGCCGGCCACCACGGGTCGCCGGACCTGAAAGAGGCGGGCCGGCAAGGGAAAGCCCTCGACCACGGGCACGTTCAGCGCCTTCACGCCACGGTTGGCGAGATAGATGCAGGTCGGCGTCTTCGATGTGCGGCTGACGCCGATGAGAATGGCGTCGGCTTCTTCCAGATCGTCCGGCAGCAATCCGTCGTCGTGCATCATCACGAAATTCAGCGCATCGATGCGGCGGAAATAATCGGCGTCGAGCTGATGCTGGCCACCGACGCGGGGCGCGAGCGGCGCCTTCAGATAGGATTCCATCAGCCGCACCACCGGATCGAGCACGTTGAGGCAGGGCAGGCCGAGTTCGCGGCAGGCCTGTTCAATGCGCACCGCAAGCCCATCGTCGACGACGGTGAACAGCACGAGACCCGGCGTCTCGTCGATGGCCTCCAGCACCAGGTCAAGGGAACGGACGCTGCGCACCATCGGGTGAATGTGCTCGATCGCCTCGACATTCACATAGCGACCGCGCGCGGCGCGAGCGACGGTGGAGAGCGTCTCGCCGGTGGAATCCGAGATCAGGTGCAGGTGAAAATAGGTCGTCGTCACGCCGCCCCCTGCATGCCCGGCTGCCCGATTTCAACGATCTTGTCCCCACCCCTGTGGAGAGTGCGGGAGAGCCACGGGATCCCGCGGCCAGACGCTCACAGTTCTCCCGTTCATGCCCGTTTCGTCAACAGGAGAGACCGGGGCAGAGCCCTTTTCCGGGATGCTGAAAACTCTGGGGACGACGGAAAACGCCCTCCACAATCCACAAGCCTTCCACGGCGGAAGATGATTAATAGAACGTTAACATCCTTGCGATGGATCTGGAATCCTTGCGGGATCCGAGACATCCACAGCTTCGGGATCCCGACCGCTGAATCCATTCTTCCGGATCCCGGACCCCCGTGACGTGTGGTCCGATTGTGGATCCCGAATAATCCCGGTAATCCACCCCCAAACAGAATTAACAGTCTTCTCAAACAAGGATTCCTTTTATGGGAAGCAGTGGACCCGCCGGGTCTGGGGACACGGCCGTGCACCCGCACGGAAAGGCGGATGGCAGCCATCCCGTTTCCGGTCGCAAGGGCCGCTTCATGGCCGCCCTGAACGGAGAAAAGCCGGACGTTCCGCCGGTTTGGCTGATGCGACAGGCCGGGCGATACCTGCCTGAATATCGCGCGCTCAGGGCCGAGGCGCGATCGTTCCTCGACTTCTGCTACAATCCGGATCTCGCCTGCGAGGCGACGCTTCAGCCGATCCGCCGGTTCGGCTTCGATGCGGCGATCGTATTTTCAGACATTCTCGTCATTCCCGACGGACTGGGCCAGCCGGTCGCCTTCATGGAAGGCGAGGGGCCGCGGCTGGATCCGCTGCCACTGGATTCTGTCGGCTGCCTCGACCTGTCGCGCATGGTGGAACATCTGGCGCCGGTCTATGAGACGCTCGCCAAGGTCAGGGCCAGCCTGTCGGCTGAAACCGCGCTGATCGGCTTTGCCGGCGCGCCTTGGACGCTGGCGACCTACATGGTCGCCGGTCGCGGATCGCCCGATCAGGCCTTTGCCCGCAAGATGGCCTACCGCGACCCGGACGGCTTCCAGCGCCTGATCGACGTTCTGGTGGCTGCGGTCTCCACCCATCTCATCACCCAGGTCGAAGCCGGTGCCGACGCGGTACAGATTTTCGACAGCTGGGCTGGCCCGCTCGACGAGGATGGCTTCAATCGCTGGTGCATCGCACCCACCGCCGAGATCGTGCGCCGGGTGCACCGGGCCGCCCCGAGCGTGCGCATCATCGGCTTTCCACGGGGTGCCGGGACGCGTCTCCAACGCTATGTGACGGGGACCGGCGTCGATGCCGTCGGGCTGGACTGGTCGACGAGCTTCGAGACCGGGCAGGCCCTGCAGAAGCTGGCCACCGTGCAGGGTAATCTCGATCCGCTGCGGTTGGTGGCGGGCGGTGCCGCACTCGATGGCGGCGTGGAGGCCATTCTGGAAGCCTTCTCCGGCGGGCCGTTCGTGTTCAATCTCGGCCACGGCATCGTGCCGGAAACGCCGATCGAAAACGTAGAGCGGATGCTTTCCCGCATTCGCCGGCGCTGAGAGGCCGGCACCCCGGCTGCGACAGGAGAACCGCGCTCATGTCTGATCCCTATCTCTGGGGCAAGGTCCTGCATATCCTTTCCTTCGTGGCATGGATGGCGGCGATGTTCTACCTGCCGCGCCTGATGGTCTATCATGTAGATGCAGCACCGGGATCGGTGCAATCTGAGACCTTCAAGGTGATGGAACGACGCCTCCTGAAGGCAATTGCCACGCCGGCGATGATATCGACGTGGATATTCGGCCTCTATCTGGCATGGGCTGGCGGATTCTTCAGCGATGGCTGGCTTCACTTCAAGCTTCTTCTCGTTTTGATCCTGTCTGGCGTGCATGGTTTTCTGGCCCGTCAGGTGCGGGCGTTCGCCGAGGATCGCAATCGCCTTTCCGGCCGGTTCTATCGCATCCTGAATGAGGTGCCGACCGTTCTGCTGATCGGCATTGTCATTCTGGTGATGTTCAAACCCTTCTGATCGCAGGTTCTTTCCCGCCCAGCCTTTGCCGGCAGCTGCCGCCCGCCTTGCCGGGCGCCTGCCGGCAAAGTGTTTTTTGCGCCGGGGCTTGCGGGAAGCTGCGGGATAGACTAAATTTCGTCTGAAATTCGTTCGAAGTGGAGCGGCGCGCCCCTGCGCCCTGCCGGCACCAAAGGCCGGCGTCCGGCACCCCGGGCCGGAGCGGACGATCGGATCGCCGTCTAATCGCTTTCATTCCGGTCACCGGTATATCCGCGTTTTCTCCCTGCACCATCCTCCACCAGACTTCCTTTCAGACATCAGGCCGGTCGCAATGGCCGAACTTCCATTCAAGGACCCTTCCATGCGGGAGATGAAGCTTCAGGAGCTCAAGTCGAAGACTCCGACGGAACTGCTCGCCTTTGCCGAGGAGCATGAAGTCGAGAATGCCTCGACGATGCGCAAGCAGGAGCTGATGTTTGCCATCCTGAAGCAGCTCGCTTCCCGCGAAGTCGAAATTGTCGGCGAGGGCGTTGTCGAGGTGCTTCAGGATGGCTTCGGCTTCCTGCGCGCCCCCGATGCCAACTACCTGCCGGGTCCCGACGACATTTATGTCTCCCCCTCGCAGATCCGCCGCTTCTCGCTGCGCACCGGCGACACCGTCGAAGGGGTGATCCGCAGCCCCAAGGAAGGCGAGCGCTATTTCGCCCTCCTCAAGGTCAACACCATCAATTTCGAAGACCCGGACAAGGCGCGTCACAAGGTTCATTTCGATAACCTGACGCCGCTCTATCCCGACGAGCGCTTCAAGATGGAAGTGGCCGACGGCGTTTCCCGCAAGGACATGTCGGCCCGCATCATCGATCTCGTCGCTCCGCTCGGCAAAGGCCAGCGCGCTCTGATCGTGGCGCCGCCGCGCACTGGTAAGACGGTGCTGCTGCAGAACATCGCTCACTCGATCACCACCAATCATCCCGAGTGCTATCTGATCGTTCTGCTGATCGACGAGCGCCCGGAAGAAGTGACCGACATGCAGCGCTCGGTGAAGGGCGAGGTCATTTCCTCCACCTTCGACGAGCCCGCCACCCGCCACGTTCAGGTGGCGGAGATGGTCATCGAAAAGGCCAAGCGACTGGTCGAGCATGGCCGCGATGTCGTCATCCTGCTCGATTCCATCACCCGCCTCGGCCGTGCCTACAACACCGTCGTGCCGTCCTCCGGCAAGGTGCTGACCGGCGGTGTCGATGCAAATGCCCTGCAGCGCCCGAAGCGTTTCTTCGGTGCGGCGCGCAACATCGAGGAAGGCGGCTCGCTGACCATCATCGCCACGGCGCTGATCGATACCGGCAGCCGCATGGACGAAGTCATCTTCGAAGAGTTCAAGGGCACCGGTAACTCGGAAATCATTCTCGACCGCAAGGTCTCCGACAAGCGCGTGTTCCCGGCCATTGATATCCAGCGGTCCGGCACCCGCAAGGAGGAACTGCTCGTTCCCTCCGACCAGCTCAAGAAGACCTACGTGCTGCG
>DAIPYB010000131.1:0-7085 GCA_036782955.1 Pseudoxanthobacter sp.
AACGGCGAACCGGCAATGTAGGCAAACAGCACCGCCTGCGCCCCACCGCCGGCGAAAATGGCTGTAAGGAACCGGCGGCTGCCGAGCAAGGCGCGATAGGACGCGAACGTGCCCCTGAACCCGACCGGCAGGCGGCGGGAAGCCGGCAAAGTCTCAGGCATGGCCCGCACGACCAGCACCATCACGGCAACGCCGATCAGCGCCAGCGCCACGAACACGCTGCGCCACGACGCGACCGAGACCAGAGCCCCGCCAGCGACGGGCGCCAGAATCGGCGACAGGCTGAGCCCCAGCAGAGACACAGCCATCAGCTTTGCCGCCCGCGCACCGGTGGCAAGATCGCGGATGACGGCCAGCGTGACCACGCCGCCCGCCGCACCGCCAAGCCCCTGAACAAAGCGCAGGCCGATCAGCATTTCCATCGAGTTGGCGAAAGCGCACCCGATCGATGCGACGACGAACAGGCTGAGCCCGGCCAGCACCGGAATGCGGCGGCCAATCATGTCCGACACCGGCCCGTAGACGACCTGTCCGATGGCCATCGCAACGAAGAAGGAAACCAGCGAAAGCTGGACCTCCCCCTCCGTGACGGCGAAGGCGTGCGCAATGGCGGCGAAGCCGGGCAGGTACATGTCGATCGCAAACGGACCGACCGCCATGAGAAGGCCCAGCACAATGGCTTGCCGGGTGAGAGACTGGCTGTGCATGGCTGTTTCCGATGGCACCCGGCGAAAGCGGGGTAAGGATGTGGCTGTCGTTTGCGGACAAGAAGATAGACGAGCCCGGATGCACGCCCGAAGACGGTCCGTCAAATTTTTTATTTGCGCTTTCCGCTCCGCCAGCTGTCGCCGGCCGCGCCGGCGGCGCATTGCAGATCACCGGCGCAGAAACGTTGCGTTTGGCCGCAAGATGGGCCATTTGCTGGTGCAAATCCTGCTTACGATCATTCTTATGTGCCGAACCGGCTGCGGGGCGGCACCGTGTGCCGCCGGTTGCCGGCGGCGTGGAGACGCTGCCCGTGTCCGACCTGACCGCAAATACCGCCGCCGCCGGGACGGCAGACGCCAAGGCCGGTTTCAAGGCCAATCCCCGGATCAGCTTCGTCAGCCTCGGCTGCCCGAAGGCGCTGGTCGATTCGGAGCGGATCATCACCCAGCTTCGCGCTGAAGGGTATGAGATCACCCGCAGCCATACCGGCGCCGACGTGGTGGTGGTCAATACCTGCGGCTTCCTCGATTCCGCCAAGGCGGAGTCGCTCGGTGCCATCGGCGACGCGATGGCCGAGAACGGCCGCGTTATCGTGACCGGCTGCATGGGCGCCCGGCCCGACGACATCCTTAAGGTTCACCCGGATGTTCTCGCCGTTACCGGCCCGCAGGCTTATGAGAGCGTGCTCGGCGCGGTGCATCAGGCCGTACCGCCGGCCCATGACCCATTCGTCGACCTAGTGCCCCCGCAGGGCGTGAAGCTGACGCCGCGCCACTATGCCTATCTGAAAATCTCCGAAGGCTGCTCCAACCGCTGCACCTTCTGCATCATTCCGGGCCTGCGCGGCGATCTCGTCAGCCGGCCGGCCGGCGACGTGCTGCGCGAGGCGGAAAAGCTGGTAAAGGCGGGGGTTAAGGAGATCCTCGTCATCAGTCAGGACACCTCCGCCTACGGTGTGGACCTGCGCTATGCCGCGAGCCCGTGGAACGGGCGCGAGGTGCGGGCAAAATTCTACGATCTGGCGAAGGAACTGGGCGAACTCGGCGCGTGGGTCCGCCTGCACTATGTCTACCCCTACCCTCACGTCGATGAGGTCATCGGCCTGATGGCGGAAGGCAAGGTACTGCCCTATCTCGACATTCCCTTCCAGCACGCTGCCCCGAACGTGCTGAAGGCGATGCGCCGCCCTGCGCACCAGGAAAAGACGCTCGGCCGCATCCGCCGCTGGCGGCAGGAGTGCCCGGAGCTTTCCATCCGCTCCACCTTCATCGTCGGCTTCCCCGGCGAAACGGATGCCGACTTCGAGGAACTGCTGTCATTCCTCGACGAAGCCGCGCTCGATCGCGTCGGCTGCTTCAAATATGAGGCGGTGGAAGGCGCTGTCGCCAACGACCTGCCCGGCGCCGTGCCGGAAGCGGTCAAAGAAGAGCGCTGGCACCGCTTCATGGCTCGCCAGCAGGCCATCAGCGCCCGCCGCCTTGCAGGGCGCGTGGGCAAGAGGGCGAAGATTCTGGTCGACAAGTCATCCGGCCTCACGGCGGTTGGCCGCGGTGCGTGGGACGCCCCGGAAATCGACGGCGTGGTGCACCTGACCGGCCGGCGGCCGATCCGTGCCGGCGAGTTCGTGAATGTGAAGATCGACCGCGCCGATGCCTATGACCTGCACGCCACGGTGGTCGGCTGAGACCTGCCGCCACGGCGAGGACAAGCATCAGGACAAGCGAAAGGCCCGCCGCGATGGCGGGCCTTTTCATTTTCCGGGCGCTCTTTTTTCCGGCGTGCTCGTTGCCTGACCGCATTTTCCTCCCGCGAACCGGCGCCCGCTTCGCCTGAAAACGCTCAGCCGATCGGCACCGTGGGCGCGTTCTTGGACTGGCGAATGGTCAGCGCCGTTCTGACGCTGGCGACATTCGACGCTGCCGTCAGTTCATCGATGATAAAGGTCTGGAAGGCGCGCAGGTTGGTGGCCACGCATTTCAGCACGAAATCGATGTCGCCGGACAGCATCCACGCCTCGCGCACGATGGGCCAGCCGCGCAGCCGCTCCTCGAATGCCACCAGATCGGATTCGGCCTGACTGTTCAGGCCGACAAAGGCAAAGGCGGTCAGATCGTAACCGAGGCTTTTCTCGTCCAGCAGCGCCCGGTAGGTGCTGATGATGCCGGCATCCTCCAGCGCCTTTACCCGCCTCAGGCAGGGTGGCGCGGAAATGCCAATCCGACGGGAGAGTTCCACATTGGTGATCCGGCCATCGTCCTGAAGCTCACGCAGAATCTTCCAGTCGATGTCGTCGAGCCGAACTTTCACCGGCAGTCCCCTTGAAAAAAGATGCGCCGGCATGCCACGCGATCCGCAAGATCGTTGCGCCGACGCGACATGGAATATCACGCCCGCCCACCCGGCGGAAGAAAGCGCGACACCGAATTGCGCATACCCGAACCGCGACGGTGCATCGCGGGCCTCACGGAAAGGCGTGCGGCTACCGGCTGGCGCTCAGAGATCGTTCTGGATGGCGGTGATGAAGCCGGGCAGCCCCTCGCCACGGGCGCGCCGCAGCCGCTCGGCATTGAGAATAGCCTTCAGGCCCGCATAGGACTTGCTGAGGTCGTCGTTGACCAGCACATAATCGTAGTCGACCCAATGCTCCAGTTCGCCGCGCGCGTTGCGCAGGCGCCGGGCAATCACTTCGTCGCTGTCCTCGGCGCGGCCGACAAGACGCGACTTCAGGTCCTTGGCCGCCGGCGGCAGCACGAACACCGACACCACGTCCGGCCGCATGGCTGCGGTCATCTGGCGCGCGCCCTGCCAGTCGATGTCGAACACCATATCGAAGCCGTCTGCCAGCGCCTGCTCGACCGGCTGCCGCGGCGTGCCGTAGCAATTGCCGTGCACCTCCGCCCACTCGATCAGTTCGCCCTCGTCGCGCATGGCACTGAAGCGTTCCATGGCCACGAAGTGATAATGCACACCGTCCACCTCGCTCGCCCGCCGCCCGCGCGTCGTCGCCGAGACGGACAGCCGCAGCCGCCCGCTCTCCTCCGGGTCATTCAACAGGTTGCGCGTCAGCGTGGACTTGCCGGCGCCGGAAGGCGAGGACAGCACCAGCAGGAAGCCGCGGCGGGCATAGGGAATGGTCGCAGCGCTCAACGGTCTCACTCCAGATTCTGGATCTGCTCGCGCAACTGTTCTATCGCGGCCTTCAGGTCGAGGCCCGCGCGGGTGATCGTAATATCGTTGGATTTTGCGCACAGGGTGTTGGCCTCGCGGCCGAACTCCTGCGCCAGAAAATCCAGCCGCCGGCCCACCGGGCCGCCTTCGGCCAGAAGCTGGCGCGCTTGCGCGACATGGGCATGAAGGCGGTCGATTTCTTCCTGGATATCGGCACGGGTGGCAAGCAGCACCGCTTCCTGATGCAGCCGCGCCGCGTCCAGCCCCGCATCGGCCGCGACGAGGCGGCGCACGTCCGCCTCAAGCCGGGCCTGTACGGCCTCCTGCGTGCGGGCGGGGCTGCCGGCCGCGACATCGACGAGTTGCGCGATGGTTTCCAGATGGCGCAACAGCGCGGCGGCAACCGCCTGCCCTTCCCGCTGCCGCATCACCACCAGTTCGTCCAGCGCCGCCGAAAAGCCTTCCTGCGCCGCGCGCGACACCGCCGCGCGGGCCTCGTCATCGCGGCCGGCATCCGAGGTTTCCAGAACGCCGGTCACGCGCAGGGCACCCTCCACCGTCAGTGCCGGGCCGCCGAGGCGCTCGCGCACGCTTTCCGCCGCTGCAATCACGGCCTCCAGCACCGCCGGGTTCAGCCGCACCGTCCGCGGTGCTTCAGCCATATCAACCGTCAGCGTCGCGGAGAAATTGCCGCGTGTGATCCGGCCCGCGATGGCAGCGCGCACCGGCTGGTCCAGCGCCTCGAAGCCCGCCGGCAACCGCAGCCGGATATCCAGCCCGCGGCCGTTAACCGAGCGCACCTCCCATGCCCACCCATGGGGGCCATGCGTGCCGCCGATGCGGGAAAAGCCGGTCATGCTGGCTGGCGGAAGCCTGTTCTTGCTCATCTGTGCCCTTCGAGACCGAACCGCCCAAGGCCGGCTTCCCGCAAATAACAACCGGCCCCGTTCCGCGCGCCGACGAAAGATCGCCGAGCTCGCCGGACGGGGCCTTTTTTCTTTACGCCCCGGGCCGGGCCGGCGGCAAGCCGCCGACGACTGCCGGGCGGGCGCGTCACTCTGCCGGCGTGGCGGGCTGTACGGCAACCGGGGCATTGCCACCGGCGCCCTGCGCCTGTTGCAGCGCCCGCCACCGGGCCACGTTTTTATTGTGGTCGTCGAGGGTGGCGGCAAACACGTGGCCGCCGGTTCCGTCGGCCACGAAATAGAGTTCCCCGGTCTCCTCGGGATGGGCCACAGCTTCCATGGCCGCGCGGCCCGGATTGGCGATCGGCCCCGGCGGCAGGCCGGTGATCTGATAGGTATTGTAGGGGTTCGGCCGCTGCAGGTCGGAGCGCATGATCGTGCGCGACTGCTTCCACGCCGCCCCGCCATAAAGCCCGTAGAGAATGGTCGGGTCCGACTGCAGCTTCATGCCCTTGCGCAGGCGATTGACGAACACGCCGGCGATGCGCGGGCGCTCGGCGGCAATCCCGGCTTCCTTTTCCACGATCGAGGCGAGGATCACCAGTTCCTCCGGCGACTTCAGCGGAATGGACGGATCGCGCCCGGCCCAGATCTCCGCCAGCGCTTCGGCCTGCGCTTTCGACATACGCTCCAGCAGCTGCTTGCGGCTGGCGCCGCGCGTAAACTTGTAGGTCTCCGGCAACAGAGACCCCTCGGGCGGAATGGTGGTCAGCGTGCCGGTCAGCAGCGGTTCCGCGGAGAGTTTGTCCACCACCTGCGCACTGGTCACGCCCTCCGGCACGGTCATCGCATGCTGGATCGAGCGACCGGCAACAATCTCCTCCATCACCTGCCGCATCGTCATGGCCGGGATGAAGGCATATTCGCCGGCCTTGAGGCGGCCGGTGTTCTCGAAGAATTTCGATGCGCCCTCGAATACCCAGCGATTGGAAATCACGCCGGCCTTTTCAAGAAGCGTGGCAATGTCGTCGAGGGTCGAGCCGGTCGGAATGATGACCACCGCGTTTTCCGTCAGCGGTCCGCGCTCCTCATAGAGGCTCTTGCCCCAGTAGAGCACGCCGCCGACGAGCAGCACCACGAGCAGAGCCGACGTCAGGAAGAAATTCAGCACCAGAACCAGCGGATTGCGGGCATGGCGCGAACGCTGCGGCTGGACGGCGCCCGAATCCGGCCGGGCAATCTTGTTCGGCGCCTTGGGGGCGGGACGGCCGGTTCCTTCGGGCGGGTGGGTCTCGGTCGCGGGATCGCTCATGATCGTATCTGGGCCTATTCACCCTGCCGTCCGGCCGGCCGGGCCTGCCCGCAAACGGGAATGACAGGCGACCGCCGGCGCGCAGAGGCGTGTACGGAAACGAAAAAGCCCGCCCCTTTTGCCGTTCGCGCCACGCGAACCAGCTGCGGCGAATCCGAAAACGGGCGGGCTTTGCGAATCATGAAGCGGCATGCCGCCTTTTTCGGGGCCGCCGGCCGGCCATGATGTGACCGGCGACACCTGGCTTGGGAGCTAACCGGCAGAAGCCGGTGAGCCCTCGAACTAACGCAGGATCAGCGACGCATTGGTTCCGCCGAAACCGAAGGAGTTCGACAGAACCGTGCGGATCTCCTTCTTCCGGGCCTTGTGCGGCACCAGATCGATCTGCGTGTTGACCGACGGGTGGTCGAGATTGATCGTCGGCGGCGCAATGCTGTCACGCATAGCGAGGATCGAGAAAATCGCCTCGATCGCGCCAGCCGCGCCCAGCAGGTGGCCCGTCGCAGACTTGGTGGACGACATCGTCAGGTTCGCCGCCGCATCGCCCATCAGGCGCTGCACGGCACCGAGCTCGATTTCGTCGCCCATCGGCGTCGACGTGCCGTGAGCATTCACATAGTCGATTTCGGAGGCCTGAATGCCGGCCCTGTTCAGCGCCATGCTCATGCAGCGATAGGCGCCATCGCCGTCCTCGGAGGGCGCGGTGATGTGATAGGCGTCGCCGGAGAGGCCATAGCCGATCACTTCGCCATAAATTTTCGCGCCGCGACGGATGGCGTGGTTGAGTTCTTCCAGAACCACAACGCCGGCGCCCTCGCCCATCACGAAGCCATCGCGGTCCTTGTCATAGGGACGCGACGCCTCTGTCGGGCGGTCGTTGAAGCCGGTGGAAAGTGCACGGCAGGCGGCAAAGCCGGCCAGCGCGAGACGCCCGATCGGCGATTCCGTGCCGCCGGCCACCATCAGGTCGGCATCGCCGAGCATGATGAAGC
>DAIPYB010000132.1:0-7031 GCA_036782955.1 Pseudoxanthobacter sp.
GGCCGGCGTGCGGAAATAGCCATAGGGCACGTCCGCCTTCTGGTGCGGCCCGCTATAGGAAATCCGCCCGCCGAAGCCCTCCAGCCGGCGGGCGACTGCCCGGCCGATGCGCCCGAGGCCGACAAGGCCGTAATGACGGCCGGAGGCCGGCACCGTCAGCGGGAAGGCGCCGTTGTGCCACCGCCCCTCGCGGACGAAGCGATCCGCCGCCGCGATCCGGCGCGATACCGCCAGAAGCAGCCCGACAGCCAGATCGGCAACATCCTCGGTAAGGACATCCGGCGTGTTGGTAATACGGATGCCGCGCCGCCGCGCCTGATCGAGATCGAGGGCATCGTAGCCGACCGCATTCGCCGCGACGATCTCCAGCGCCGGCAGCCGCGCCATCACCTCGCTGGCAAAGCCCTTGCCGCCGGTCACCACGGCACGCACCTTCGGCGCGATATCGCGATAGAAGGCGACCGGGTCCTTCAGGGTGTCGAAGCGGTGGACGGTAAAACGCTCGCTGAGCGCGCCATCGAGATAGTTGCCCTGCGAGGCAACCAGCAACAGATCGATGCCCATGGGGCCTCCCGCACGGGCCGCCGGGGCGCGGCCTATGTCTTTGCGTCGTCAGATGCAGCCACCCGCGGTTTCTTCCGATGTGTCCTCGGGGACGGGGCGGCCATTTTCGTGCAGATCACGTTCGCCGCTGCCTGACAAGGGTGATCCCCGCGGATAAAACCGGTTTCACACACTGCCATCGCCGGCACAGGAGGGCCCCGCCATGGATTTCGTCCGCATCGGAAATGTCGTGCTGCATCATGCCGTGAGCGGGCCGGACCACGCTCCGGCCATCGTGCTGGTCAACGCGCTCGGCAGCGATTTCCGCATCTGGTCTTCCGTTGCGCCCCACCTCGCAGCCCGGCATCGGGTGATCGTCTATGACAAGCGCGGCCACGGTCTTTCCGATTGCCCGCGCGGGCCGTGGAGTATCGACGATCACGTCGACGATCTCGTCGGCCTGCTCGATCATCTGAAGGTCGGCCGGGTTCTGGCGGTCGGGCTTTCGGTGGGCGGCCTCGTGGTCCAGCGCCTCTGGCAGCGCGCGCCAGAGCGGGTGGCCGGGCTGGTGCTGGCCTGCACGGCAGCAAAGATCGGCACGCCGGATGTCTGGGAGGCCCGCATCGCCGAAGTCCGGGCGTCCGGCGTCACGCCCCTCGTTGAAAACGTGCTGACGCGCTGGTTCACCCCGGCCTTCCGAGCAGCGCACCCGGCCACGGTGGCCGGATGGGGCAACATGGTGGCTCGCACGCCTGCGGACGGCTATGCCGCGACCTGCGCGGCGTTGCGCGATGCCGATTATCGCGCCGAAGCGGCGCAGATCGCGGTGCCGGTGCTGTGCA
Organism: Pseudoxanthobacter sp.; assembly: GCA_036782955.1. Classification (GTDB taxonomy): domain Bacteria; phylum Pseudomonadota; class Alphaproteobacteria; order Rhizobiales; family Segnochrobactraceae; genus Pseudoxanthobacter. The sequence continues at coordinate 1,386 of DAIPYB010000132.1, forward strand.
TCGCCGGCGATCAGGATGGCTCCACGCCTGCGCCCGTGGTGGCGGAAACGGCGGCGCTCATCCCCGGCGCACGGCTGGAGACGCTGGCCGGCGCGGCGCACATGGCGGGCATAGAGCAGGGCGCGCATGTGGCCGGCCTGATTGCGGCCCACGCGGTTGCCTGCGATCACGCCGGGGGCTGGGGCGAAGCAATCTGAGGCAGGCGCTGCTCAGCGGAACCCGAGGCGGCGGGCGAGCCGCTTTTCCGCCTCTACCACCACAAGCACCGCCAGCGCGATGGCCGGCACGATCAGGCCTTCGGCAAGGCCGGGTGCATGGCTGCCGAAAATTTCATTCATCGCCGGCAGGTGGGTGAAGGCGACCTGCGCCAGCAGCGTCAGCCCGACCCCGATCGAAACCGCCCGCGGACCGGCCAGCGCGCGCACCGACAGGCCGGAGCCGGGCACATGACGCACCGAATAGAGATAGGCGATCTCGATGGCGACGATGGTGTTGACCACCATGGTCTGGGCCGCCGCCACGTCCAGCCCGGCGCGACGTGACAGTTCGTAGGCCAGAAACGCCCCGCAGGCCATCAGCAGCGATACGAACAGCACGCGGAAGGCCAGCCTGCCGGAGAGCAGCCGGCCGGCGGCGGCACGCGGCGCGCGGCTCATGGTGCCCGGCTCGGTGCGCTCGAAAGCCAGCGTCAGCCCCAGTGCCACCGCCGTCACCATGTTCACCCACAGAATCTGGATGGGCGTGATCGGCATGGTCACCCCCAGCAGCAGGGCCGCGACCACCACGAAGCCCTCGCCGGCATTGGTCGGCAACGTCCACGCGATGACCTTGCTGAGATTGTCGAACACCGTGCGGCCTTCCCGCACCGCTGCGACGATGGTGGCGAAATTGTCGTCGGCGAGGATCATCTCGCTCGCTTCCTTGGCCGCTTCCGATCCCCTCGCCCCCATGGCGACGCCCACGTCCGCCCGTTTCAGGGCCGCCGCGTCGTTCACACCGTCACCCGTCATGGCAATGACCGCGCCGCCGGATTGCAGCGCCTCCACCAGCCGCAGCTTGTGTTCGGGCGTGGTGCGGGCAAACACGCTGGCGGCACGCGCGCCGGCCGCGAAGGCCGTCGGGTCGAGCCGGTCGAGATCCTGTCCGGTCAACACTTTCGGGTCGTCATCCAGCCCCAGACGAACGGCGATGGCCCGGGCGGTGGCGGCGTGATCGCCGGTGATCATCTTGATGGCGATGCCGGCCGCGCGGCATTCGGCAACCGCGCCGATGGCTTCCTGTCGGGGCGGATCGATCAGCCCGACCAGCCCCAGCAGCGTCGACCGGCCCTGCAGCCCGGCCGCATCGAGCCGAGCCTGCGGCATGGACGCGCGCGCCAGCGCGAGAACCCGTTCGCCGCCGGCCGCCAGACGCTCTGCCTGCGCAAGCCAGAATGCCTGATCGAGCGGCGCCACCCCCTCCGGCGCCAGCACATCGCGACACATGCGCACCACCTGCTCCGGCGCGCCCTTGATGAACACTGTGCCCTCGGTGCCGTTGCAGGTGGCCATGAAACGGTGCCGTGTATCGAAGGGCAGTTCGTCGCGCCGCGACAGCGATGCCCGCAGGGCGGACGGGTCCAGACCCGCCTTCATCGCCAGCACCACCAGCGCCCCTTCCATCGGATCGCCATCGACCACCGGCCCCGCAGCCGTCTGGCGCACGCCCGCATCGTTGCACAGCAGGCCTGCAAGGCAGAGCGTGCGCAGATCCGCCCTGCCATCGGCACTGACGGTCCGCCCCTGCGTGTCCGCCACCGCACCGGCCGGTGCATAACCGCTGCCCGAAACGGAAAAAGCGCCTCCTGCCGTCACCACGTCGGCGACCATCATCTCGTTGCGAGTGAGCGTGCCGGTCTTGTCAGTGCAGATGACAGAGACCGCACCGAGCGTCTCCACCGCAGGCAGCCGGCGAATGATGGCACGATGGCGCGCCATGCGGCGCACGCCGACGGCAAGCGCGATGGTCATCACCGCCGGCAAGCCTTCCGGAATGGCGGCGACAGCCAGCCCGACCACAGCCATGAACACCTCGTCGAGGCCATAGCGCCCGCTGAGTGCTGCCCACGCGAAGACCAGCACGGAAACCGCGAAAACGGCAAAGGTCACCTGCCGGGCAAAATGGTCCATCTGCCGCACCAGCGGCGTGCGCAATTGCTCCACCGAGCCGATGAGTTCGCCGATGCGGCCAAGCTCGCTGGCCGCTCCCGTCGCCACCGCCACGCCAAGCCCTTGTCCGGCCGCTACGAACGTGCCGGAATAGGCCATGGAGCTGCGCTCGCCCAGCGCGGCACCGGCTGCAGCGGCGGTCGCGGCTTTTTCCACCGGAACGGATTCGCCCGTCAGCACCGCCTCGTCGATGCGAAGCTGGCTGGCACGGATCACCCGCAAATCCGCCGGCACGCGGTCGCCGGCCTCCAGCCACACGATATCCCCGGGCACCACATCTTCCGCCGGCACCGTCAGCCGCTGCCCGCTCCGCACGACGGAGGCCGTCGGCGCGATCATCGAACGGATGCCGTCAAGCGCCCGTTCCGCCCGTCCCTCCTGCAAAAAGCCGATGACGGCATTGAGCACCACGACCGCCAGCACGACCATCGCATCTGAAACGTGGCCCGTGGCGATGGCCAGTACCGCGGCCGCCAGCAGGGCGTAGATCAGGAGATTGTTGAACTGCGCCATAAAGCGCACCAGCGGCCCGCGCGCCGGCTGCCGCGGCAGCCGGTTCGGCCCGTGGCGGGCCAGACGGGCCGCAGCCTCGTCAGCATCCAGCCCTTGCGGGCCGGACCCAAGACGCACCAGAACACGATGTGCCGGCTCGCTGTGCCAGGGTTCCGCCACTTCGGGCCGCAGCGATGGCGCCGTATCGGATGACCCGGGCGCATGGTCCGGCGCGGGCATCGCGGGCACTGGCATCACTCCCCCTCACCTGTCCGGGCCAAAGGCCCGGACGCCGCTTCCGGTCCGCGATCGTGCCGCGCGAAACCGGCCGGCGTCCTTGCGCAGCCCGGACTGTTCACGCAATTGTGAACGATCGCAACCGGACCAATCCCACACCACAGGCGACAGAGATGCTGGAAATATGCAAGCGCCTCGCATATGCATATATGCCTTCCGGTGAAGTTCTGCCCAGCCACACCGGATATCTTGTCCGGGGCGTGCCGGCGAACCTCCCAACGCCGCCCGGCCCGATGCCTTCCTCCGGAGAAAGACCCAGATGAACCGCGATAAAGCCAGCCTGCACCTGCGGGAGGCGACCCGGCCGCTGCATGAGCGGGTGGAAGCCGCCTTCGCCCGTTTCGACCTGACCCGGCCCGATGGCTATGCTGCGTTTCTGGCCGCGCAGGCCCGCGCGTTCCTCGGCCTCGAAGCCATTCTCGACACCGGCGAGCTTGCCCGCCACCTGCCCGACTGGCCATCCCGCCGGCGGTCTGCTGCGCTGATCGCCGATCTGGCAGAATTCGGTATTGCCCCGCCCGACGCCTTGCCCGCTCCGGCTCTCGAAGGGCTGCCGGCCCAGTTCGGCGCCGCCTATGTGCTGGAAGGCTCCCGCCTCGGCGGTCGCATCCTGCTGCGCATGGTGGAGGAGCACGGCGACGATGTCAGCCGGCGCGCAACGCGCTTTCTCTCGCCCGAACGCAGCGTCGAATCGGAGCACGCCGCGAACGGCGCGCCGTCGTGGCCGCGCTTCCGCGACATGATGGATGCGATCATCGTATCCGACGACGACCGCGCCGCCACCCTGCGCGGAGCGACGGCCGCCTTCGGTATTTTCGAAGCCGCCGCGGCCTGAGCGCCGGCGCATCCGGAACGGCCCGCAAGAGCGCCTGCCGGGGGAAAAGCCTTCCCCGGCGGGCCGCGATTGACATCCGCGACCGCCCGACAGACAAGTAACCCCATGGAGTGCAGCCTTCGTGTTGCCGGCTGACGGGGGTCCGCCGAGGGGGAAAGTCGGCCACGGCCGTTCATTCGCCGGCAGGATCGAAGGCAGACGATCAAGTGTGGCTTTCGAAAGCGGGTTGGAATGGAGCAGGAACAAAAGGCGTCTGTTGACCTGAACACACTTGAAGAAGTGCTGGTCGGTCACATCCGGTCTGAAATCGAAGACCAGACGACCGAAATCACGTCCGCGACCCGCTGTGCCGATCTCAAGATCGATTCCCTGATGATCATCAACATCATCTTCGCTCTTGAGGAAGATTACGACGTCGCCATCCGCATCGACCCCGACGCGACATTCGAGACGGTCGGCGACCTGACCGCCGCCCTCACCAGCGCCATTCGTGGCGCCCGCGCCGCCGGCTGACAATGGCTGCGCGCCGGGGCCGGCTTCCGTTGTACCGTGTCCCGATATGCCCTGTGCGGTCCGGCCGGCGATCTGCCCGGCAGGTCGGTCGATTCGGAATTCTGTCATGACGCCGCCAGTTTCAGCCATCACCGGTCGCGGGGTCGTCTCCTGTTTCGGCCTGTCGGTGGAAGCCTTCACTGCATCCGTCCTGAGCGGGCAGTCCGGCATCCGTGACGTTCGTGCGCAGCTGACGATCCAGCGCTTCGCCAACGGCGCGCCCGTTACCGGCTTCGATCCGGCCGACCATTTCGATGCCCGCACCCGCGGCACGCTGGACCGCTTCAGCCAGTTCGCCGTCGTCGCCGGCCGGCAGGCGTGGGCGGAGGCCGGCTTCGCTCCCGGCAACGCGCCCGACCCGGCCCGCATCGCCGTCATCATCGGCACGGCGAACGCCGGTGTCGATGCGCTCGACGCCAGTCTGGAGCGCATGATGTCGCCGGCCGGCCGGCCGCAGCCGCTGACCATTCCGATGGCAATGGCGAGCGCACCGGCCAGCCGCATCGCCCGCGAGATCGGCGCCCGCGGCCCGGTGTTCGGTGTTTCCAGCGCGTGCGCGTCGGCTGGCCATGCCATTGCGCTCGGCGACATGCTGATCAGGACGGGCATGGTCGACGTGGCAGTGGTAGGCGGCACGGATTCCTGCTTCAACGACCATGTGCTGCGCGCATGGGACGTTCTGCGTATCGTCTCGCCCGATCTTTGCCGGCCGTTCTCGACCGAGCGGCGCGGTATCGTCATCGGCGAGGGCGCGGGCGTGCTTGTTCTGGAACGGAGCACACAGGCTGCCGCGCGCGGCATCGCCGCGCAGGCGCTACTGGCCGGCGCGGGCCTGAGTTGCGATGCCGGCGAACTGCTGCAGCCGGATCCGGCAGGCATGGAAGCTGCCATCCGGCAAGCCCTCGCCCAGTCCGGCCTGACCCCGCAGGCCATCGGCTACATCAATGCCCACGGCACCGGAACCCCCGCGAACGACCGCGCCGAGGCCGGGGCCATAGCCGCGATTTTCGGCACCGGTCCGCAGGCGGTCCCCGTGTCCTCGACGAAATCTCAGACCGGGCACACCATGGGCGCCTCCGGGGCGCTTGAGGCCATCGCCACCATCGCCGCCGACACTCTGCAGGATGAGACCGCTCGAATAGGCGCCCGCGGTGTCCACCCTGGCCGCATTCGTCACGACAATCTCGCCGCCGTAGCCGCCGTTCGAGCCGGAATAATTGTTCGCCGTGTCCGTGGCCGTGCCGCCTTCGCCACCCAGCGATG
>DAIPYB010000133.1:0-7026 GCA_036782955.1 Pseudoxanthobacter sp.
CAGGCGCCAACACCTACAGCGGCGGCACAGCTGTCAATGCAGGCGCCCTGCAGCTTGCGACCTCCGGCGCGGCAGGCTCTGGCGCCATATCCCTGAGCGATGGCGGTGCGTTGCTTTATACCGACGGCACCGATATCGCCAATCCGCTCGATGTGGCCGGCAGTGTCGTGCTGAACGTGAACGCCGGTTCGGCCACCCAGAGCGGCATGCTCAGTGGCAGTGGGTCTTTCACGGTGACGGGCGGCGGCGTGCTGCAGATCACCAGCGCTGCGGGCTACGGCGGTCTGGCGGCGGTGGCCTCCGGTACGCTGGCGATCAACGGTTCGTTCGGCGGCGCGGTCGTGGTCGGGCAGGGCGGCCTGCTGAAGGGCAGCGGAACCGTGGGCACGGCTGCCGTCCTGTCCGGCGGCACGCTTGCGCCGGGTAATTCGATCGGCACGCTTCATGTCGCCGGCGGTGTTACGTTTGCCGCCGGCAGCACCTATCAGGTCGAGGCCGATGCCGCCGGCAACAGCGACCAGATCGCAGCTTCCGGCACGGCCACCATCAACGGCGGCACCGTGCAGGTGCTGGCCGCGGACGGGCCTTATGCCTGGAACACCCGGTACACGATCCTTACAGCGACGGGGGGCATAACCGGCACGGGCTTCAGCGGGGTCACCTCCAGTCTGGCCTACCTGACGCCGTCGCTGGACTATGACGCCACGACAGTGTCGCTGTTTCTGCTGCGCAACGACATTCCGTTCTGCCTTGCCGGCTTTGGCGGCAACCAGTGCCGGGTGGCAAATGCGGTCGAGGCGCTTGGCGTCAATAACGCGCTCTACGATGCCGTGGTCCAGCTGGATGCCGCCGGTGCGGGCCTCGCCTTCGAGGCGCTTGCCGGCGATGTCTATGCTTCCACCGGAACGGTGCTGCTGCAGGACACTCGCTTCGTGCGCGATGCCGCCACCGACCGGCTTCGCTCTGCCTACGCGACGGCGGCAGCCGGCACCATCGCCACCGCTCATTATGGCGACAACGGCACGCCGGCGGCGCAGGGTGCGACCGACGATACCGCGGTGTGGATGCGTGGCTTCGGATCGTGGGGGCAGTTCGGCGGCACGGCGGACGCGGCCGGCGTCGACCGGGATATCGGCGGGGTCTTCCTCGGGATCGACCGCGGCTTCGACGGCTGGCGGCTCGGCCTCATGGGTGGCTACAGCGCGTCGTCCCTCAATTTCTCCGGCGGCAGCGCAAGCCAGTCCGTCGACAGTTATTCCGTGGCCCTCTATGGCGGCCGGCAATGGGGTGCGCTGGGGCTGCGGCTCGGTGCGGCCTATGGCTGGAACGACATCTCATCGAACCGCTTTGTCGCCTTCTCCGGCTATTCCGATGCGCTTGATGCGGATTACAGCGCCCGTACCGCCCAGCTTTTCGGCGAATTCGGCTGGCAGGTGCAGGCTGGCCCGGTGGCGCTGGAGCCGTTCGCGGGTCTCGCGTGGGTACACTATGACGGCGCTTCGTTCTCCGAGAGCGGCGGGACGGCGGCTTTGCAGGTCGGCAGCACCAGTGCCGGCGTCGGCTTCAGCACGCTGGGTCTGCGGGCCTCCGGCATCGTGTGGAACGACGGCGGGCTGACCGTGACGGCCCGAGCCATGGCCGGCTGGCGCGCGACGCTGGGCGATACGGCGTCCAGCGTCTCCACGGCCTTTGCCGGCGGCACGGCATTCGAGGCGGCCGGGCTGCCGCTGGCCAGAAATGCCGCCGTCTTGGAGGCTGGCCTCGACACACCCGTGTCGGCCAACCTCTCGCTGGGCATTGCCTATTCGGGCACGTTCGGCAGCGGCCTCAGCGACAACGGAGTGCAGGCCAGCGTCAAATGGCGGTTCTGACCGGAGTGTGCCGGCCCGCCGCCAGCAGCGTGGCTCAGCTGGCGAAAAGCTGGCCCATGTCCTGAAATGCCTTGAATTCCAGCGCATTGCCCGCCGGATCGAGGAAGAACATGGTCGCCTGTTCGCCCACCTGTCCCTTGAAGCGCACATAGGGTTCGATCACGAACCGGATGCCGGCCGCCTTCAGGCGCTCCGCCAGGGCCTCCCAGTCGGCCATTTCCAGCACGACGCCGAAATGCGGCACCGGCACGTCGTGACCGTCGACGGGGTTATGGTGGACAGTCTCGCCGCTCTCGGCGCGTGGCTTGTAGTGGGCCACGATCTGATGGCCGAACAGGTCGAAATCGATCCACGTGTCGCTGCTGCGCCCTTCTGGGCAGCCCAGCACGGTGCCGTAGAAATGGCGGGCGGCGGCAAGATCGTCCACGGGGAAGGCGATGTGGAAGGGTGTGAGGTTCGGCATGGTTTTCCAGAGAGACTGAGCAGGGTGAAGGCCGCGCGGCCGCGCCCATGGAAAGCGCCTGCGGGGTGCTTTGACAAGCCGCTTCGTCAAGCCCGGGCACGGGCTGCGTCAGGCATCCGCCAGAATCATGTCGGCCGCCTTCATGGCGATCATCGCCGTGGGCGTGTTGGTGTTGCCCGATGGGATGGCCGGCATTACCGATGCGTCGGCCACCCGCAGGCCGGAGAGGCCGCGCAGCCGCAGGCGGGCATCCAGCGGTGCCTCGTGGTCTGAGATCGGTCCCATCCGCACCGTGCCGACCGGGTGGAAAATGGTGGTGCCGATATCGCCCGCTGCGCGGGCCAGTGCCGCGTCGCTGTCGTCCACGGCGGGGCCGGGTAGATATTCCTCCGGCGAAAAGGGCTTCAGCGCCGGCTGTGCCATCAGGCGGCGGGTGACGCGGATCGCATCGGCGGCCACGCGGCGATCCTCCTCGGTGGAGAGATAGGCCGGCGCGATGAGCGGCTTGTCCGCCGGATCGGCCGAGCGCAGCCGGACCTCCCCGCGCGAGGTCGGGCGCAGGTTGCAGGCGCTGACGGTGATGGCCGGGAAGCGGTGCAGCGGATCGCCGAACTTGTCCAGCGACAAGGGCTGCACATGGAACTGGATGTTCGCCCGCTCCTGTCCGGGATCGGAGCGGGTGAAGATGCCCAGTTGCGAGGGGGCCATGGTCAGCGGGCCGCGGCGGCGCAGGGCGTAGTCGAGACCCATCAGGCCGCGCCGGAAGAGGTTGTAATAGGTCTCGTTCAGGGTGCGCACGCCGTGGACCTTGTAGATCGCGCGCTGTTGCAGGTGGTCCTGCAGGTTGCGGCCGATGCCGGGCGCATCAAGCACGGCGGGAATGCCGAGGCCGGAAAGCACCGCCGCGGGGCCAATGCCGGAGCGATGCAGGATCTGCACCGACCCGACCGAGCCGGCGCTGAGCACGGTTTCGATGCGGGCGCGGGCCGTTTTCACCTGTCCGTCGCGGGCGAAGGTCACACCGGCGACGCGACCGTTTTCGACCAGCAGGCGATGCACCAGCACGCCGGTTTCCAGCCGCAGGTTTGCCCGCTTCAGCGCCGGTTTGAGGAAGCCGCGCGCCGAGGACCAGCGCCGACCACGCTTCTGGTTGACGTGGAAATAGCCCGATCCTTCATTGTTGCCGGTGTTGAAATCCGCCGTCTCGGGAATGCCCATCTGCGTGGCGGCCCGTTGCACGGCATTGAGGACGGTCCACGATACGCGCGGCGGTTCCACCCGCCAGCCGCCGCCCACGCCGTGGAACGGGCCGGTCCCGAGGAAATGATCCTCCAGCCGGCGGAACACCGGCAGCACGTCGCTCCAGCCCCAGCCGGGCAGGCCGCGCTGGCACCAGCCGTCATAGTCATCCGCCTGTCCGCGCATGGCGATCATGGCATTGATGGCCGAGGAGCCGCCGATCACCCGGCCGCGCGGATAGGCCAGCGAGCGACCGTTGAGGCCGGGGTCAGCTTCCGTGCGGAACATCCAGTCGGCACGCGGATTGCCGATGGCGAACAGGTAGCCGACGGGAATGTGGAACCAGATCCAGTCGTCCATGCCGCCGGCTTCCAGCAGCAGCACCCGGTAGCGGCCACTCTCCGAAAGCCGATTGGCCAGAATGCAGCCCGCCGTGCCGGCACCGACGACGATGAAGTCATAGTCGCCGTCCAGACCTTCCACCATGACGCTCTCCCGCGATCCGCCTGTTTTTTGTGGCACCCTGCGGCAGAACGAGGCAGATGGATATGGAGTTTCATGCACAAGGCATGTGCTCCAGATCGGGTAGTGGCGATGAACTGGGACGATCTGCGCGTCTTCCTGCTCGTGGTGCGGCGCGGCAGCATTCTCGCGGCTGCCGGCGAGCTGGGGCTGGATCATTCCACTGTCAGCCGCCGTATCGCGGGGCTCGAGGCGCGTCTCGGCGCGCGGCTTTTCGACCGGGCCGGCCGCCGGCTGCGCATAACCCCGGCCGGCGAGCGGCTGCGTGCCAGTGCGCAGCGCGTGGAGAGCATCATGCTGGGCGAAGTCGCGGCCATTGCCGGCGACGAGGGCGGCATCGCGGGCTGTGTGCGCATCGGGGCCCCGGAGGGGCTGGGCGCCGGCTATCTGGGGCAGGCGATGGGGCTGATCTGCGACCAGCACCCGGATCTGGAGCTTGAACTTGTGGCCCTGCCGCAGAACTATTCGCTCGCTTCCCGCGAGGTTGATATCGCCATCACGCTCGACAGGCCGGTTTCCGGCAATGTGTCGATCCGCAAGCTGACTGATTATCATCTGCGCCCCTATGCCAGCCGGGCCTTTCTGGCAGCCCATGGCGAGCCGGCAGCCCTGGGCGGACTGCGCAGTTGCGGCTATATCGGCGGCCTCCTGCACACGGCCGAGCTTGCCTATCGCGATCTGCCGCCGGTACTGGCCCCGGCAACCTTGCGCAGCACGTCCATTCTGGCGCAGCGCGATATCGTCGAGAATGGTTATGCGGTCGGCATCCTGCCCTGTTTTCTGGCCTCTGGCCGAGCCGGGCTGGTGGCGCTGGGCGGCGCGGACCTGACAATTGCCCGCGCCTACTGGATCAGCGTGCACGACGACCTGCGTGGGCTGGCGCGCATACGCGCCGTCAGCGGCGGGATCGTGCAGGCCGTGCGAGCCGATGCCACCCGCTTCCTGCCAGCACCCGGGTGAGCGGCGGCGGGCTCAGAAGGCGGCGTTCATCAGGGCATGGGCGTGCCGGTTGTGCTCCTCCACGATCCGGGGCAGGTCGACGCTCACGCAGCGCCAGTCCTGAACGATGACGCGCCCGTTGATGATCGTGTGCCGGGCTTTCTGCGGCGCGCAGAAGACGACGGCAGCGACCGGGTCGTGCAGGGCACCGGCATAATCGACCGTGTTGAGGTCGATGCTGAAGAAATCGGCGCAGCGGCCCGGCTCAAGCGCACCGATGTCGTCGCGCCCGAGCACGCTGGCGCCGCCGAGTGTCGCCAGTTCCAGTGCCTCGCGGGCCGTCATCCATTCGCCGGCCCGCCGGGGATGGGACTGGGAAAGGTGCCGGTATTTCGACGGCCCTTCCGGTGGCTGCAATCCCATCCGGACCCGGGCCAGCAGGAAGGCAGTGCGCATCTCCAGCATCATGTTCGAGCTGTCGTTGCTGGCCGAGCCATCGACGCCCAGCCCCACCTTCACGCCGGCATCCATGTACTTCTTGATCGGCGCGATGCCGGAGGCGAGCCGCATGTTGGAGGACGGGCAGTGGGCCGCGCCGCAGCCGCAACGGGCAAACTGCCGTATCTCGTCGTCATCGACATGGATGGCGTGGGCGAACCACACATCCTCGCCCAGCCAGTCCGCCTTCTCGATCCACTCGATCGGGCGCATGGAGAACCGGTCGAGCGTATAGCGTTCCTCGTCGACCGTTTCGCACAAATGGGTGTGCAGTCCGACGCCGTAGTGTCGCGCCAGCGCCGCGGAATCCTTCAGGAGCCCGGGGGTGACGGAGAACGGCGAACACGGCGCGACGACAATGCGGGTCATGGCTCCGCGCGTGTTGTCGTGGAAAGCTTCGATGACGCGCTGGCTATCCTTCAGGATGAAGGCCTCGTCCTCCACGCAGTCGTCCGGCGGCAGCCCGCCCCTCGATTCGCCCAGAGACATCGAACCCCGGCTGCAATGGAAGCGTGTGCCGAATTCACGGGCGGCCTCGACGATGCAGTCGGCCGAGTTGCCGCTCTTGAAGATGTAGGAATGGTCGAACACCGTGGTGCAGCCGCTGAGCGCCAGTTCGGCAAGCCCGACGATGACGCTGGTGCGGGAGGCCTGCGGCGTGGTGCCGGCCCAGATGCGGTAGTGCCCCTTCAGCCATGCGAACAGGTTGTTGTTCTGGCTGGCGGGAATGTTGCGCGTCAGCGTCTGGTTCAGGTGGTGGTGGCAGTTGACGAAACCCGGCAGTACGATCTGCCCGGTCATGTCGATGACCGTGTCGGCGGTTGACGGCAGTTCATGCGCCGGGCCGATCTGCCGGATGAAGCCGTCCTCGGCGTAGAGGCTGGCATTTTTCAGTTCCCGGCGGCCGGCGTCCATCGTGACGATGAGATCGGCATTTCTGGCAAGAAGTGTCGTCATAAGCCTGCCGTGCAGTAGCCGGCGAGGCCGCCGGCGAAAGGAAACGGGCGTGAGGAGAGGCCCGCCCGCGAGCCGGCCTTCACGCATGGAACGGTCGCGGCCGGCATCGCGCTTCGGGATGCCGGAGGCTGGCACCGCGAACGCCGTGACGCGCCGGCACACGCCCGCGGCCGATATCGGATGCAGACCCCTGCAAGAGCGATGCCTGCGCTGACGACCGGCCCGGGGCATGGCTGCCATCCGGGCGTGCCGATTATGGCGGTGGAGCCTGCGCGGGGCTGGCTCGCAGGCGCCTCAGGAATGCGCCGGCCGGCTATTGCCGGCAAAGAGATCGTTCAGCACCTGCAGCGGATGCGGCAAGGCGCGGCTTTCCATGAGTTTCACCTGCGAGCGGCAGGAATAGCCGGTTGCCATCAGCACGTCGTTATTGTCGCCGGCGGCGATTTCATCGTTGGAGCCGAAAATGGCGGTGGGCAGCTCGCGCAGCGCCAGCAGGCGGCGCGCGGCACGGAAGCCGTCGTCGAAGGTGTAATCGCC
>DAIPYB010000134.1:0-7013 GCA_036782955.1 Pseudoxanthobacter sp.
TCTTGGTGTTGGCGGCTTCTCCGGTCACGACATGAACCTCCAGTCCGGCCCACTCCGCCACGGCGGCGTCGTCCGTCAGTTCGCTGAGGCCGGTGGCGGCCGCGCGGCGGTGGGCGGTGAGAATGGCTGCGAAGCGGAACCCCTGCGGGGTCTGGGCGGCCCAGAGCCCGGTGCGCGGCACCGTCTCGGCAATGGCGCCGGTGCCATCCACCCGCTTCAGCGTATCCGCCACCGGCAGGGCGGCGAGCACGCCGTCGGCGCGGGCCAGCCCGTCGATGACCCGGTCGATGACGGCATCGGAAATGAACGGGCGGACGGCGTCGTGGATGAGCACGAAATCCGGCGCCCCGTCGCGCTCCAGCCGCTCCAGCCCGGCCTTCACCGAAAGCTGGCGCGTGACGCCGCCGGTCTCCGGCGGCAGCAGCCCGGCGATGCCGGCGGTGGCGCTGGCATAGGCTTGCGCATCGTCGGGGTGGATCACGGCCAGCGTGGCGCCGATGCGGGGGTGGCGGGCGAATCGCTGCAGGGTTTCGGCGATGATCGCGCGCTCGCCGAGGCGGACATATTGCTTCGGGCTGCTGTCATCGGCCCGCATGGCCCGCGTGCCCCGGCCCGCGGCGACAATTACCACCGCGACGCGCGGGGCATGGGTGGCACCGGCGACGCCGGAAACCGGGGTATCGGAAACCGGAGGGTGGGAAACTGGGCTCATTATTGCTTGCTCTCCGGCTCGCCGCCCCGCCTCATGTTCGGGCAAAGCCGCTTCTATGATTCCTTGTGCGGCTCCACAAGGCCGGCACGGGCTGCCGCCGGCGGGCATCATGGCGCAGATTTCGTCCCGCGTGGCCTCAATAAGAGGCGCGGTGCAATCCGGCCGGGCAAAATACCGTGTATTTCGGCTTGTGAAGGCCCTTGCTCCCCGCTAGGGAGTGGCTAGATTATGTGCATCAGGTTAAGATGCTTATGAGCTGAGCAAGGCATCTGCATTCACCGGCGCCGAGGGGGGCGGGCCGGCGGAGGCTGCGAGCCGATGGCAGTGTCCGGTCGGGACGATGCCCGGCGCATGAACGGTAGCCGGCGGTTCGTTTCGGGCGCGGCTGGTTTGGTTGACGGAGACCGAGGGTTTGGAAGCAACACCGGGCGAGGCTCTGCAGATCGGCGGCCTGAGCGTGGCTGCGCGCGCTTTCCTGGCGCCGATGGCCGGCATCACGGATCTGCCGTTCCGCCGCCTTGCCGCCCGCTTCGGAGCCGGTCTGGTCGTCAGCGAGATGGTTGCGGGAGACTCGCTGTCGCTCGGCAACCGCGAGAGCCTTATCCGCGCCATGGCGGGCGATGTCCAGCCCCATGTGGTGCAGCTTGCCGGCTGCACCGCCGGGGCGATGGCGGACGGCGCGCGCCTTGCCGAGGCCGGCGGCGCGGCTGTAATCGATATCAACATGGGGTGCCCGGCGAAGCGCGTGGTCGGCGGCTGGTCCGGTTCGGCCCTGATGCGCGAGCCGGATCACGCGCTGTCGCTGATCGAGGCGGTGGTCGCGGCGGTGAAGGTGCCGGTCACCGTCAAGATGCGTCTCGGCTGGGACGAGACGCTGATCAATGCCCCCGAGATCGCACGCCGGGCGGAAGCCGCCGGCGTTGCCATGGTGACCGTGCACGGACGCACCCGCCGGCAGTTCTACAAGGGCAGGGCCGACTGGGGCGCGATCCGCGCGGTCAGCGAGGCCGTGCGCATTCCCGTGGTTGCCAACGGCGATCTCGTCCATGCGCGCGATGCCGGGGCGATGCTGGCGGCATCCGGCGCGGCAGCGGTGATGGTGGGGCGCGGGGCCTATGGCCGGCCGTGGTTTCCCGGCCATGTGGCCCATTATCTGGCGACCGGCGAACAGCTTCCGGAGCCCGACGCCGCCGGCCGCCTCGCGCTGCTGCGCGAGCAATATGACGCGATGCTCTCGCACCATGGCGTGCGCATCGGCATGCGCATGGCGCGCAAGCATGTTTCGTGGATGCTCGATGCCTTTGAAAATGGCGTGTGTGCCCCGGATGCGCCGGGCAACGAGCAGGCGGCGGTCGGTTCCGGCGATCCGCGGCTGAGGGCGCTGCGCGGCCGCATTCTGAAAAGCGACGACGCGCGCGAAGTGATGGGGCTTGTGGCGGACTGGTTCGGTGCCGCCGGTGAGATGAGGATGGCCGCCTGATGACCGGTAAGGGACGTTCCGGCTCGCCGAAATCGGTTTCCGCAGGCGCCGGCCACGCGGCCCGCGCCCAGCGCGGGCTGGCGGATGCGCTGGGCGCGGCGCTGATCGATGCGCTGCCGCACCCGCTGGTGCTGGTGGACGGAGACGGCACGATTCTGGTCGCCAATGACGCGGCCGAGGAGTTCTTCCAGGCCAGCGAACTGGTGCTGACGCGCCATGCCATTGCCGATCTCGTGCCGTTCGGCAGCCCGCTGGTGGCGCTGGTGGAGCAGGTGCGTGAGCGCGGCGCGGCGGTGAGCGAATACAAGGTCGATATCGGCACGCCGCGCATCGGCGCCGAGCGGGTGGTGGATATCTATGCCGGCCCGCTGCTGGAGCGCCCCGGCGCCGTGGTGGTGATGCTGCAGGAACGCTCGATGGCCGACAAGATCGACCGCCAGCTGACCTCGCGCGGCGCCGCCCGCACGGTGATGGGGCTGGCGGCGATGCTGGCCCATGAAATCCGCAATCCGCTGTCGGGCATCCGCGGCGCCGCACAGCTGCTGGAGCCGGCGGTCAGCGAGGAAGACCGCTCGCTGACGCAGCTCATCACCGAGGAAACCGACCGCATCAAGCGGCTGATCGACCGCATGGAAGTGTTTTCCGACGAGCGGCCCATCGAGCGCGAGCCGGTCAACATCCATGTCGTCCTCGATCATGTGAAGCGCATCGCCGAGAACGGCTTCGCCCGCAACATCCGCATCGTCGCCGATTTCGACCCCTCGCTGCCGCCGGTTCATGCCAACCGCGACCAGCTCATCCAGGTGTTCCTCAATCTGGTGAAGAACGCGGCCGAGGCGATCGGCTCCGACCCGGACGGCGAGATCGTGCTTTCCACGGCGTTCCGGCCGGGCGTGCGGCTGTCGGTGCCAGGCAGCCGCGACCGCGTCAGCCTGCCGATGGAGTTCTGCGTGCGCGACAACGGCGCCGGGGTGCCGCCCGACCTGCTGCCGCATCTGTTCGATCCCTTCGTCACCACCAAGACCAACGGCACCGGCCTCGGACTGGCGCTGGTGGCCAAGATCGTGGGCGATCACGGCGGGGTCATCGAGTGCGAGTCCCAGCCGCGGCGCACGGTGTTCCGGGTGCTGATGCCGGCCTACAACGTCGGCCGGCGGGAATGATCTGATCTGGCGGCTGGCCGGCAGGGTGTTTCCGGCCAGATCGCCGGACCGGCGGCGGCGCCGGTCCCTTTTCGTCCGGGACGGCGGCAATTCGGCCGGCCGCTCCGGGGAGCATGCTCTAGCGAGGAGGTCCCGTTTTCGGGACGCTTCAGATGTCCAACGGCAAGATCCTCGTTGCGGATGACGATTCCGCCATCAGAACCGTGCTCAATCAGGCGCTTTCGCGCGCCGGCTATGAGGTGCGGCTGACATCCAACGCCGCCACGCTGTGGCGATGGGTGGCGCAGGGCGAGGGCGATCTTGTCATCACCGACGTGGTGATGCCGGACGAGAGTGCGTTCGACCTGCTGCCGCGCATCAAGAAGATCCGCCCGGAACTGCCCGTGGTGGTGATGAGCGCGCAGAACACCTTCATGACCGCCATCCGCGCCTCCGAGCGCGGGGCCTATGAATACCTGCCCAAGCCGTTCGACCTGAAGGAACTGATTTCCATCGTCGGCCGCGCGCTGGCCGAGCCCAAGGCGCGGCGCAACCTGATGGCGCCGGAGGAGCCGGGCGAGAACATGCCCCTCGTCGGCCGCTCGGCGGCGATGCAGGACATCTACCGCATTCTCGCCCGCCTGATGCAGACCGACCTGACGGTCATGATCGTGGGCGAAAGCGGCACCGGCAAGGAACTGGTGGCCCGCGCCCTGCACGATTACGGCAAGCGGCGCAACGGTCCGTTCGTGGCCATCAACATGGCGGCGATCCCGCGCGACCTGATCGAGTCGGAACTGTTCGGCCACGAGAAGGGGGCCTTTACCGGCGCCTCGGCCCGCAATGCCGGCCGCTTCGAGCAGGCGGAAGGCGGCACGCTGTTTCTCGACGAAATCGGCGACATGCCGATGGAAGCCCAGACCCGCCTGCTGCGCGTGCTGCAGCAGGGCGAATACACCACCGTGGGCGGGCGCACGCCGATCCGCACCAATGTGCGCATCGTGGCGGCGACCAACAAGGACCTGCGCACCCTCATCAATCAGGGCATGTTCCGCGAGGACCTGTTCTTCCGCCTCAACGTGGTGCCGATCCGCCTGCCGCCGCTGCGCGAGCGCGCGGAGGACATTCCCGATCTGGTGCGCCACTTCTTCGCGCTTTCCGAAAAGGAAGGGCTGCCGGCCAAGCACATCGAGAACGAAGCGCTGGAGCGCATGAAGCAATATCGCTGGCCGGGCAACGTGCGCGAGCTGGAAAACCTCGTGCGGCGCCTGACGGCGCTCTATCCGCAGGAGGTGATCACCGCGCAGCTGATCGAGGCGGAGCTTGAGCCCCAGCAGGCTGCCCCGGTTGGCGAGGTGCTGCCGGGGGAGGAAACCCTGTCGGCCGCCGTCGAGCGCCACCTGTCGGAATATTTCTCCGGTTTCGGCGAGGAACTGCCGCCGCCGGGGCTTTATCACCGCATTTTAAAGGATGTGGAATATCCCCTGATCGGAGCGGCGCTTGCGGCCACGCGCGGAAACCAGATCAAGGCCGCGGAGCTTCTCGGGGTGAACCGCAATACCCTGCGCAAGAAGATCCGCGATCTCGACATTCAGGTGATCCGCGCCAGTCGCTGAGACCGGCCGGCGGTGACGCGGAGGTGATTTCCCGCGCGCGAAAAGCCGGCTAGAACGGCGCCCCGGAAGACGGACGGGGCCGGCGGCCCGCACGCGGCGATGCGTGCGGCGGTGGCCGGGATGCGGAAGGTGAGCCTTGGACGAGCGAATGGATCGCAGCGCACAGACTGCACCGGGCCGCAACCGGCGGCGCCGGGGCGGCCTGCTGTCGCGCTTTGTGCTCGGCGGTGTCGTGGCCGCCGGTCTGGGGCTGTTCCTTGCCGGTGCCAGCCCGGGCGGCAGCCATGCCGCCGCGACGCCGTCCGCGCCGGCCGCGGCCGAAGCCGCAACGCCGGTTGCGGCCACAGCATCGGCGCCGGCGGCCGGCACGGTGGTGCACGCCACCGGCGCGCGCGTTGCCGGCGATGGCGAACGCACCCGGCTCGTGCTCGATCTCAGTGCCTCGATCCCGATCGGGACCTTTCCGCTGTCCGACCCGGAGCGCGTGGTCATCGACCTGCCCGAGGTGCGCTTCGACCTGCCGGACGGCACGGGCGAGGAGGGCCGGGGGCTCATCGTGCGCTGGCGCTATGGCCAGATCGCCCCCGGCAAGTCGCGCATCGTGATCGATACCGACGGGCCGGTGGCCGTCGACAAGGCCTTCGTGCTGGAGCCGGAGGACGGCCAGCCGGCGCGTCTGGTGGTCGATATCGTGCGCACCAGCCCCAAGGCATTCAACACGGCGGTGGCGCGGGCGCGGGCGGGCCGGCCGCGGGTGCAGGCCGCCGCGCCGGACGGCCGGACGGGGACGAAGGTGCTGCCTGTCATCGTGCTCGATGCCGGGCACGGCGGCATCGATACCGGTGCGGTCTCCACGCAGGGCGACAAGGAGAAGGACGTCACGCTGCCGTTCGTGCTGCGCCTCAAGGAGCGGCTGGACCTGACGGGGCGCTATCTCGTTTTCCTTACCCGCTCCGACGATACGTTCCTTTCGCTCGGGCGGCGGGTGGATATCGCGCGCGGTCACGCGGCGGACCTGTTCATTTCCGTCCATGCCGATTCCGCACCGCAGGATTATGTCCGCGGTGCCACGATCTATACGGTCTCCGACAAGGCTTCCGACGCGGAAGCCGCGGCAGTGGCGGCGCTGGAGAACAAGTCCGATGTCATCGCCGGCGTCGACCTGCCGGATACGCCGGACAGCGTGACCGACATTCTGGTCGATCTGGCGCGTCGGGAAACCCGCAACTATTCCCATCGCTTCTCGGAAGAACTGGCGGCGCGCCTGCGCGACGTGACGCAGCTCACCATCAATCCGCAGCGCGCCGCCGGCTTCATGGTGCTGCGGGCGCACGATGTGCCGTCGGTGCTGGTGGAACTGGGCTACATGACCAATGGCGACGACGTGATGCAACTCACCGCGCCGGCATGGCGCGAGCGCATGGTGGATGCGACCGTGCAGGCGATCGAGGCATTCTTCGCGCCCCGCCTTGCCGCCCAGCCTGCGGGCAAGGGTGGCTGAAGGCAAAGGGCAGAGGGCGGCCGAGGCGGCCACGGTTGCAGCAAGTGCCCGTTGCAGAAGGGCAACGCCCGACGGGCGGCGGCGCGGTTGCCGCCGGGCGCGCTTGCCAAGGTGACGAGGCGGGCTTAACTCAGCCTTCACCTTTATCGGCGTGCGCGGTTAAAGCCTTCGAATGGTCCGATTTGAATGGTGCTGTCAGCCGCGAGGCAGACGATTCGGGTTTGTCGTGCGGCCGGTTCATGCCCCGCACACTTCGTGTTCTGCCACCAGCCGGCCCCGCCGGCAGACTGCCGGGGGCATCGGGGAATAACGGAAGCCATGGGCTTTCCTCCGGTGGGGCATTTCCGGATCGACGGATTGAAGCGTGCGCGCCGCGGCGGCGAACATGCGTTTTGACGGGTAGCGAGCCGCTGCAATGACGTTCATTCTGCGTTCCATCGGATATGTATTTGGCATCGCCATCGTTCTCGGCCTGATCGCCGCGGGCGTGGCCGCCTGGTATATTTCGCAGATCTCGGCCTCCCTGCCCGACTATACCGTCCTGAGGCGCTACGAGCCGCCG
>DAIPYB010000135.1:0-6921 GCA_036782955.1 Pseudoxanthobacter sp.
GCTGGCTGTAGCGCAGGTTCTTCTTGGCATAGGCATCGCGGATGCCTTCGGCGAGCGCGCCCTCGTCGTCACCTTCGGTCCAGACGAGACGGCCCTTCTTGCCCATCACAATCGCGGTGCCGGTATCCTGACACATCGGCAGCACGCCGCCGGCGGCGATGTTGGCGTTCTTCAGCAGGTCAAAGGCCACGAAGCGGTCGTTGGCGGTTGCTTCCGGGTCTTTCAGAATCTTGGCGAGCTGGTCGAGATGGCCCGGGCGCAGCAGGTGATTGATGTCGATCATGGCGGCCTCGGCCAGCAGCCGCAGGCCTTCGCGCTCCACCACCAGCACTTCGCGCTCGCCCAGCTTCTCCACGCGCACATAATCGCTGGTCAGCTTGCGATAGGGGGTCGGATCGGCGCCGAGAGGGAAAAGCGAGCGGTACCTGAACGCCGGCTCGGGCACGTTATGGACGGTCATTTTTCAATGCGCTCCTACGCCGTGGCGCGGACTGGCGCTGCGCGCGCCGGGAACAACCGCGCCGGATCCCCTGCCGGGGCTGGCAGTTGCGAGTTTTTCTAAGCGCAGAGTGCGGGTGCGGCAAGACCCCCGCGCGGAGCGGGCCGGGCTGGCGTCGGCGGGGCGCCCGTGTGTCGCAGGGGGATTGCCGGGCCGGCCCGAGCAACGCGGGGTCTAGCGCGGCGGGGCGGCCACGGGCGCGCCGGCATCCGGCCGCAGAGCCGTCAGCAGCTTGCCGGCACCTTCCGCCACCGCGCTGATCTGGCGTTCGGTGCGCTCGAGGGCGGCATAGAGCAGGCCCGGCGCGCCGGCGCTGGTCGGGTCGGCGGCGGCCTGCCGGCACACCGCAACGATATCCGGCGGCAGCCGCGGCAGGGTGAAGGTGGTGGTTCCGCCCGAGAGAGCCGCGGCCACGGCGGCCAGTGCGTCGCTGGCCCAGCGGCTGGCGCCCAGGCTGATCTGGTCTCCCTGGGGGCCGGAGAAGGCGGCGCGCGGCAGCCCCTCGATTTCGATGGCGAGGCCGGAAAGCCGGCGAGCGGCGCTGATGGCGGCAAGGGCCGGCTCCACCGCCGGAGAAGGCACGAAACGCGGTTCGTTGATGAGGCGCTGGAGAGCGGCCTCGGCATTGTTGTTGGCAAGCCCGCAGGCCCGCTGCAGGCGCGCGCGGGTGGCGGGATCGAGCGGCCGGCCACCCTCGCGCGTCAGCACGGCCACAAGGAAGGACTGCGCGGCTTCGAGTGAAGCGGCGATGGCATTGGGCAGGCCGCGTGCCTCCCAGTTCGGCCACAGGGAGAAACACAGCACCAGTGCCAGCACCGCACCGAACAAGCCGCTCTGGATGCGCAGCAGCGCCAGCCCCAACGGCGCCAGCTGGCCGGCGGAAAACAGATCCGCGATGAGGAGGAATGCCACCGTCATCGCCATCACGTAGAAGCCGTAGCCCAGTGTCCGCAACAACAGCGAGATCACCAGAAACGGGAAGACCATCAGCGCGATTTCCAGCGGTGTGCCGACCATTGCCAGCAACAGCGCCGCCAGCACCGAGCCGGCAACCGTGCCGCCGATGCGATCCAGCATCCGCCGCCATGTCGTTGCCGTGTAGGGCTGGAGAATGATGACGGTCGTCACGCTCATCCAGTAGCTGTGGTCGATGGCAGCCATCTGGCCGAGGCCGAAGCTGAGTGCGGCGCCGAGCGCTACGCGGGTGGCATGGCGAAAGGCCACGGAACCGATGGTTAGGTTGCTCTTCAGCGTTTCGCGGATGACGGCGAAATCGATTGCGTCGGCGGGTGCCCACACCGTGTCTGCCAGCGCATCGGCGCTGCGCCCGGCCGGCATCGCGCTGCCGGCATCGGCAAGGCACAGCGCGACCTCGCGCAGCACCAGCGCCGCCTGCGAGACCGGTCCGTCCGGCACGCCGCCGGGGCCGGCCAGACCGGCCAGAGCGCGGTCGAGGCTGTCCAGAAGGGCTGAAAGCTGCCCCGACCGCGACCGGGCTTCCGCCAGATTGCGCGGCGCCGCGTCGAGCATATCGGCCACCGCGCGGCAGCAGGCGGCGACATCGGAAAGAGCGTTGCCGAACGGGCCGGCTGCCGATCGGGCACGCGCGGTGTGACTGCGATCGATGGCCTCCAGACTGCCGCACAGGCCGCACAGCAGGCGGAACACCGCCTCCGCATCCGACAGCAACAGCAGGATCCGCCGGCTGCGCATGCTGGTGCCGGCGCGCATGCGGCGCACTGCGGCAAGGCCCGCTCGGGTGGTTTCCAGCGTCGTGCGCACCGGCGCCCAGCCTTCCGGGGCAATGCTGGCCCAGCCGGCCGCATCGTCCGGGTCCTCGTGAAGCGCCTTCATCCGGTCGGCCAGATCAGCCAGCGCCCGCCAAGCCGATGCCAGAGCGCCGCGCGCCGGCGTGTCGCCGGCATTGGGCCACACTACCAGCGTCAGGAAAACCGCCCACAGCCCGCCGGTGAAGGCAAAGAGCGCGGCTGTCGCCACCGCCTCGAAGCCGGGCAGGGGCTGGCCGAGGAAGATGACCAGTTCGACTGTCAGCATAAGGCCCACGGCTGTCGCCGCAGCGCCCAGGACCATGACATAGGAGAAGATGAACGCGCAGACGAAGGCCAGCGCGATGCCGAACGGCAGGGAGAAGCTTCCCGCCCATGCGATGACGCAGACCAGCGCCACCAGCACGGCAAAGCTCATCATCGCCCTCAGCCGCACGCGCCGCTCGCCGCCGGGATCGATAAGGCAGCCGAGAAAGCCGACGACGCCGACGCCCGCGATGAGCGGCTGGCCGAGAAGCTCGCCGGCAAGGATCGGCACCACGCCGGCGATGCCGGCCCGCAGCGCCGGCATGAGCTGCACTTTGAGCGAGGCCGGAATGGTGCTCGGCCACGGCAGCCGGTCTGTCAGAAAGGCAAGGGGACTGGGCACGCGCTCTGGCTCTCTCGGGGGCGGATGACGGGCTCCCTGAGAGAATGGCCGGTCATGGCCGGGGCGGGCAAGGGGTGGCAGGGGCGCGGGCGCTCGGCGGGGTGGGAAATCCACGGGTGCCGGGCTCCGCTCCGGGCCGGTCAGTCCGCCAGAGCCTTGTCGGGCCAGGCCTGCAGGTCGGTGCCGACATAAACGCGCAGCGGCAGGCCTGAGTTGGCCGAAAGCGGCACGCTGACAGTGCCGGCATCCCGGAACTCGCGGAAGAACGGTGCCAGAACCCTGGCCCGGTCATCGTCCCGCTCCCGCAGGATGATGATCACGTTGCGCCCGACATAGTTGGCCGGCCATGCGTTGAAGCCATATTGGCGGGCATCCATGTTGAGGCAGAGCACAGGGACTTTTCCACCGAAGGCGTAATCCAGCTTGCCGGCCTCGCGCCAGTTCACGGCTGCGATCACGTCATCGGGACCGGGGTGCAGCCCGCGCCGTGTCAGTTCTTCCGGCAGGGCATTCCAGTCTACCGCATCGAGGGCGAGTTCGCGCGCCGCTTCCGACCGGGCGAACAGCGCCGGCACCGGATCGAACCGGATGACGACGGCAAGGCCGACCACCACGCCGACGAGCAGGATGGCGGTGGTGCGGATCCACAGCCGCGTCAGCCGGTCGCCGGCGGCAAGGCGACGGGCCACGGCTTCGCCCAGCAGCGGCAGCAGCATCAGGTAGCCCGGCGCCGCCCAGTGGAACATCACCTGCCGGCTGGACCACAGCGAGATCACCACGAAACCGGCCACCAGCGGCAGGCCGAGGCAGAGGCAGAACCAGCCGCGCCAATCGGCGCGCGGGCCGCGGCGCAGGGCCTTCCACGTTACGACCATCAGCGGCAGCCAGATCCACGGCAGCACATAGAGCGCCTCGCCGGCCAGCGTGCGCAGCGGTGCCAGCGGGCGCAACTGCATGGCGGCTGCGCGGCTGCCCTGAAACGCGAACGACGCCCAGTCGTTCAGGGCATTCCAGATCAGCACGGGCGAGAACACGGCCAGCGCCAGCGCAGCCGCCACATAGGGTTCCGGCCGGGCCAGCCAGCGCCGGTGCGCCGGCGAAGTGAGCAGGAACACGAAGGCGCCAAACAGCATGCCCACGGCGGTGTATTTGGAAAAGAGGGCCACGCCGGCCAGCCCACCGGCCAGCGCCCACCAGCCAAAGCTGGCCGGCCGGCGGGCTTCCAGGCCGTGCGCCATGGCGAGGGCCGCGCCGATGAGCGCGGCATCGAGCGGCCCGTCCGGCAGCACCCATGTGCCGGTGGTGATGGACAGCACCGGGATCAGGTTCATCACCAGCGCCGCCGCCACGCCGGCCTGCGGCGAGAACAGGCGGCGGGTGAGGCGATACATCAGCCATGTGGAAAGCGCGAACAGCGCCATGAACGGCAGGCGGGCCACGAGGCCGGACTCGCTGCCGAAAAGGTGCGTGGCGGCCCATGTGATCCACCATGCCGCCGGCGGATGGTCGAAATAACCGATGTGCAGCGTCCGCCCGGCGGCCACCATGTAGCTCTCATCGATGCCGAGCCCAAGGCAGAGCGCATAGATGAGCCGGACCAGCGTTCCCAGCACGATGATCCAGAGCACGGCCGCGTCAGGCCCGCAGCGGCAAAGCCCGCCGAGGTCGCGCGCCATGCCGCCTTGCCCGGGCACGTCGTCCGGCCGGTCGGAATAGAGAAGACTCACGCGCGGCACCCGTCATGAAACGGGGCCAGATCGGAGCAGTGCATCGCTTACGCTCTCCCGCAGATGGAGGGACCGGCAGGCGACCTTGAAAGGGGCCGCCGGGAACGGCGTCTGGAGGGGGGCGCCGCGAACATCCCGCGTGCGGACCGCGCGCCCCGGCTTGGCGGGCCGGGCGCAAGCGAGCCACGGGGCTGCATTTGGCATCGCCGCGCCGCGATTGCAAGGCGTTGACTTTTTCTGGTTCTGTCGGGGAGGAGCCGGCTCAGTTCTGGCGCGAAAGGCGCACGCCGAGGGTGCAGATCAGCGCGCCGGCCACCAGCTTGATGACGCCGGAGGCGAGGATATCGATCTTCGGCACGCCCGAAACCCAGATGCCGTTGGAGGCCAGCGCAACCACATCGTGCAGGCCCCAGAGCCAGAGGCCCGCGGCGGCAATGAAAAGCAGGGGAACGATGAAGCGCATGGTGCACCGGCTGCTGACGACACTCGTTTCAGATACCGCGAGCCGTGGCGACAGACATGCCGGAACACTCTCCGTGTTCCCGCGTGTCTCTCTTCGCGGCCCGGCGATCGATCGGCGGCCTTCCGGAGACGAGACCGCGCAATAACCTGTTGCGGCCGGATGTCGTCGGCCCGGCGAAACCGCAGCACGATCATGGCCCTAATATATAGGCTCTGCTCTTTATGATTCGTAGCATGCAAGACGCTGCGTATTTGTCCGTAATCCGGTTGGAGTTTTCTAACCAATTCGGCTGAAGGCAGGGGCCGGTGCTGCCACCCGCCCCGAGGCCGCGGCGCGGGGGACGCGGACAGGGCGGTATCCGTATCCGGAGCGGTGGAGAGAAAAGCGGAACGGTGATGGCCTTGTCGGATAAAGCTCTGGAATATAAAGAAAATAGTCGTCTGCTCCGGTTGCGCTCCGGCGTCGGGCCCGGCGCGCGGACGGTCGGGTGCGCGCGGGGCGACGGATGGCCGGGCAGCACGATCCCGGCGGTTTCAAGGGCTTTCCGTGGCGAAGCGCGGGGGGTTGGCGCGGGGCTGCGAACGCGTTAACGTAAGAATTGTGGACAGGCTCATACTATCTCTTGCCAACCGGCGGGGAGAATCGGGCCGTTACGGCTGCAGGCGTATCGATCCGCCTGCGGGCAGGGAAAGCGACCCGCGCAAGGGTTTGGGCCGTCCGGCCGGTTTATCCGGTCGGGCTGACTTTATGGATCGGATGTCGGGTCGTCTTCGACGCCCTCATCCTCTGCCTGTGCCGCAAGGATTTGCGGCACGACCGAGTGAGGTGGTATGGCGCGCGATCAGATCGACCTTGGCAATCAGGCGGCCGACGAGGCCGGTCCTTCCGCTTCCGAATTTTCTGCTTCCAGTCTCCCGGAGCCCGCGCGGGGCCTGACGGGGCGCCTGCCGGTGGCAAGGGCGCTGGTCGGAGCAGGTGTCATCGCCGGTTGTTTCTCGGTTGCCGGTTGCAACCCGGCCACCAAGACCAGCGCGGTGCAGAGCAGCGAGAAGGTTGCCGTCGCCTCGGTCGATGCGCGCAAGAACACCCGCGGCCCCATCATCGGCCGTCCCTACAAGGTGGCCGACCGCTGGTACACGCCGGCGCACGATCCCAACTACAAGGCCGTCGGCGTCGCCTCCTGGTACGGGCTTGAACTTCACGGCCGCATGACGGCCAGCGGCGAAGCGTTCGACTCCACCTCAATCACCGTTGCCCATCCGACGCTGCCGATGCCGTCCTATGTGCGGGTGACCAATCTCAAGAACGGCCGTTCCATCGTCGCCCGCGTCAACGATCGCGGTCCTTTCTCCCGCCGCCGTCTGGTTGATGTGTCCGAGCGCGTTGCATCGCTGCTGGATTTCAAGCGGTCCGGTTCGGCGCGTGTCTCGGTGGAATATGTCGGCTCGGCCCCCATCGGTGCCGACGACACGGATCGCCTGCTGGCGACCTATTCCGAGCCCGGCAAGCCCGGCCGCTCGCTTTCGGGCGAAGGCGAGCGCAACATGCTGCTGGCTTCCGCGGGGCCGACGGCGGTCTATTCGTTCCAGCAGGGGCTCCAGAAGCTGGAGTCGATGATGCCGACGCTGGCGCCGCGCACCGAGCCGGTCAGCCCGCCGCCCTCGCACCTGCCGGAAGTGGCGCAGATGACCGTGGCCGGCCTCTCTACCGCGTTGCCTGAAGTGCGGCCGGGTTCCGAGACGCAGGTCGCGCAGGCAGAGCAGCAGGCCGCTCCGGTTGCCGTGCGTCCTCAGCCG